>NZ_OZ208414.1:2520000-2571854 GCF_964507685.1 Tenacibaculum aestuariivivum | reverse complement strand
ATTTCTATTTGAAATACTGATTTATTACAGTTATTAGTATTATATCATGCTGAAATATAATAATAGGTTGACTAAAAATTCATCATTTAATTAGAGTCACTTATGAAAAACATAAAAAAATACTGGCTAAAAAAAAGCTACTTTAGAAACTAAACTTTTAGTTGTTGACCAAATTCAAAATGGTCAAATTTCTACAAAGTTTACTTCCAAGAAATATGATGTTCCTAGAACAACTATTTCCTAATTAGATTAGAAAATATAATACCTTATACAACAAAACATAGGTACGAGTAAAAACGATGAAATTAATAAACTAAAGAAACGCATTGAGGAACTGCAGTTTATAAAAGAATTCCAGCAAGACATAATCGTCGATATGAGACTTATTACAGGCGTCTATATCAAAAATGATTACCCAAATCATTAACAAAAGATATAGAACTAAAGAAGAAAAACTATTTAAAAAAATAGCTCTATTAATGGATAGGGATTAGGAAAAAAGCCTTTTAAAAAAGACTCTAAAACCCTAAAAAACAACAAATAGACTATCAAAAACACAACTGTGGTAAAAAGATTATCGTAAAAAATCGAGCTCTAAAACTGGTAGAATAAAGCTATATTACAATCATAAAACAGAGATGACAAATAAAAATGTAAGCTTCGGTAGAGATAAATTCTATGCCTTTTTAAGATTAAATAATTTACTCTTCAAAAAAAGAAAAAATTATGTCACCACAACCAACTCTAAATATCTTTTTAGAAAGTATAAAAACTTAATGAAAGACAACGTTACCAATCGTCAAGAACAACTTTAGGTAATCGATTATATATATATTAAAACCGAAAACAGTCATAGCTATCTAGCTCTAGTAATAGATGCCTACTCTAAGCAAATTATGGTTACAAACTAGACATTCTTATGAAGACATTACTTTGTAAAGATACGCTCACTATGTTATTAAAAACAAAAAATATCCTAATAAACAGCTCATTTATCATTCCGATAAAGGCATTCAATACTGTAATCCAAAATACACCGAATTTACAGAAAAGAATAGTATTATCATAAAGTATGACCGAACAATACGCTCCTTATGAAAACCCAGTCACAGAAAGAATCAATAGAACTTTGAAATATGAGTATGAATTAAAAAGAACCCTTAAAAAACTGATATTACTCAAGAAATGACAATACAAGTTGTAGATACTTATAATAATTTAAAGTCTCATTTTAGCCTTGATTTAACAAAACCTACAGAAGTCCATTTAAATCCAAATATAAATCTTATCTAAAAAATAAGGTGAATTTACCTGAGCTTATAATTTAAGAACAGACCTAGCTCTAAATATTTTTTGCCTTTTGAACGGTAGAAATAATCAAGAAAAAAGTCAACCTATATAAGTATAGTACAAAAATCGTAAATATCCTAATGAAAAACTAACTCATCATTCAGATAGAGAGCTACAATATTGCAATCCGACTTATCCCCTATTCGCTAAAAAAATTGGTTTATTATTAGTTATGACTGAAAACATAAATATGGTTTGAAACTAACAATTAAAAATACTAATTTAGCAAATGCAAAACTGTTATTTATATTTATAATAATCTTCATTCACATTTAAGTATAAATTTAAACACACCTAAAATGATATAAATAAATCATATCAAATAAATAAATAAATTTACCCTTAAAAATTTTTTAAAAAAACTAAACCACTATAAAACAACACAATAAACTATTTTTTTTTGATTTTTAAGTTACTTAAAATAATACAATCACAACTCATTAAAATGTTTCTTATACCAGATCTTATTTGATAATCATAACAAATTAGTTACCTACAGAGATGAAAAATTAAACTTAGGCAAGTGATATCTTCTATTTCTTCTAAAACCGATTTGAAACTTTTTGAATAATTTTGCATAGTTTTGTGAAAAATTTTATTGACATAATCTTAGACAAGAATAAATATGATAGAAAAAAATAGTTCAGATTGGAGGTATAGCGTTATGCCAGCCGTTTTTACATGGCTAAAAGAATCAAAATCCGGTGCTCTTGAAATTGACCTGGATGCAACACAAAAACAAGCTGCAGATGTTTTAAAGGCTCAAGGAAAAGGAGGAAGTAGAATGGGGGGACTTGTTGGATCCGGTACTCTAGGTGAAAACAGCTACCTGAGCTCCGAACAACGCCTTTCTTTGCTTAAAGCTCTTGCGGAAGTCGCTAAAGACTACAATGTACCGTTAATCAGTGGAGCAGTGGCAGAAACTAAGGAAGAAATTGCCAAAATTGTTGAAGATCTTGCTACGGTTGGAGTAGATACTGTAATGGTTATGCCGCCAAAAACTAAGTTAGCACCTTCTGATGAAGAAATGTATAAATACTATGAGCTTTCTGAAGCAACTGCAAAAAATGCAGGTGTAACAATTATGCCTTATAACAATCCTGATGCAGCCGGATATCATGCGCTCTCAACTGATCTTCTTAGAAGACTTTCCGTTCTCCCTAAAGTAACTGCTCTTAAAATATCAACTATAGATGTTTCAATTATTGAAACTCTAATGTTAGAAAACAAAGATTTAAAAGTTTTGGCAGGTGTTGACACAGTTACTGTATACGCAGGCCTTGCAGGAGCATGCGGTGGGATTACAGGTGTAGGTACTATCTTCCCAAAAGCAAGTGTTACTATGCAGGAGTATGTTTTAAAAGGAGAATGGGCTAAGGCAAACAAAATTTCTCAGGCTTTAAATTCTTTATCGTACCTAGATGCTCAGCCGCTACTTATGGAATACCTTAAGTTTGCTATGGGAATTCATCATAATGATGCGGCTGGAGGACTTCGTACCTTTGGTAAGAAATTAACTCAACAGCAAATTGATGATGTCCGTTTAAGATACATTTTAGCAAAAGAAAGGCTTGAAGTTATGGACTTAATATAGACTGATACTTTTAAATATTCAAAAAAGAGAAAGTTCCGTTTTTACGGGGCTTTTTTTATGTCCAATATTTTGTATCGTAGATAGATTTGGTTTGTATTTTTGTTATGACAAAGCTTTTATACCTTTTGAACAAGATACTGTATTATTTTTACCTGTTGTAACAAATTATGCAAGAAACTTCAGAACATACCATTTTACCAATCAAGTTAATACAATAAAGAGAGATACAATTGATTTTGTTGGAGGAATTATCAACTGAAAATTCATTTTGCAATTAGTTTATTAAGTAATTGAATTTACCTAAATTTTCTTCCTCAAATGAAACTTGAAAAAGTATAACCCTTTTTAGGTTAAGAGAAACTGACTTACTGTTTTATTACAATTCAAACAACTAAAAAATATACGTGCTGATTAAAAATAAGCTTCATGCTATATTTCAAAAAAAGTAATTTATTCGTAGCAAAAAAAGCAAATGAATATATAGAAGAGGAACATTGTGATAATACTTATTGCACTTTAGCAGCACCTAATCTTTATTGCGAATAATAAAAATTATTTAGAGAATTACATTTCGCACAAAACTATTTCAAGATTATTCGAGAAACAAAATACGAAAAGAAGATTTTTTAAGAGTCAGTTAATGCAAATTGCAACGCCGATTCTTCCATCTTTTTTTATACAATAATGAAATTAATTAGCTTAATAATAGCCTATATCAGTTGATAGGACATGAGCAATTAATTGACCCCAAAAAAAACTGAGATAGATCGTCAGAAAATAAAATTAGATGAAATTAAAAAATCTATTAAGAATAATATTGTTAATTTCAAATTCTTACATGATTTAGTTAAAGCAGTATTATACACTTTCTAGAACACATTTGTTTCGATAATGCCAAAAAACGTTGACAATAATAAAAAAGAAGGTTAATTGAAAGAGGATATTCAACTAGAATTTCAAGGAATAGGTGAAACCTTAAAAAAATAATGAATGTAGTCTGGTATCTAAAGTAGGAATTACTAAGTGTTGTAAATAGAGCTGTTGGGAGTAATAATGAAACAAATGACAGTACTAAAATTAAATGTTCGAGATTATCTAATAAATTAGTTCACATAACTTGAAACTTGTTATTTGACCTTAAATAAAATAAAAATAATATATTAACTGAAAACATTGACTTTTACAGAAAGTAATCAATAACATTTACTAAGTATTCAGGTTCTAAAGCACAAGGAATATTAAAAATTTATGATTTATTAAATAAAAGAACAACATAACAATAATGGTTATCATTGATACGATTTTAAGTTATAAATTCAAAATTTAGTGTATTTTTGTAATGTTAAAAAAAATAGCTACCTGCTAAATTAAAAATTTTAGAACTTTCAATTCGCGTACTAATTATAGTAGAAACATTTAGTTATAAGTAAAAAAAATATAGAAAATGAATTTAATTTTAAAAAAGAAAATTAAGTCTTATTGAAAAAATAATTTATTATAAAATTTCAATAATTTTGTTTTCAATCTCTTTTATTTACTTGATTTATGAATTTTCAAATGGAATAATAATTGGAGAGTTAGAACTCCAACATAAAATGAGCTTTTTTTTAATCATTATTTCACTAATATTTATTTAAAAAAAAGACAAAGACCTAAAACTTGAAACTTTTAAAACAAAATTGAATTAAAACAAGAAATTGAAAAACTTGCATATTAATTTAACTGGAATACTATCTACTGATCAGAAAACGAATTTGAATTCAAAATTAAAGCTAGTTCAAATCGTAACGATATTAATATAGAATTCAAAAGATGTATTAATCTTATTATTGTTATCCATCAAGGAAAATTTCTTTTAAATTCAATTTTAGATATTGAAAATATTCAATTTTTTCAACCTTTTGATTTTTTGCGAGAATTAAAACAATGTCAGAAAATTATAATTAACAGATTGAAAACTACCTACAGCTAAAACCTTATATAATTCATCACTAGTACTCGCATAAACACGAAAATATTCATGAATTTTCTATTTCTTTTTTATTTACTAAAACATGTATTTATGACTAAAAAACACATCCTCTATAAAAATATTATTACAAAATATGAATATCGTTTTAAACTAACAATTAAAACACTAATTTAGCACAGAATTTTAAAAAAAATCAATTAATATTTATAACAACCTTCACTTACATTTAAGTTTCGATTAAAACAAACCAAAACTGGTGTATATAACTCAAAATATTGCCTACAAATCATATCGAAGAATTAAAAAAAGTTAACCTATTTAAATGCAATACTTTTACTTTTTTTAAGAAACCATTAGTATTACTCATTAAATAAAACATCTAACAACATTTAAAGTATTAGAAGTTGTTAACACAATTATAAGTATAATAATTTAATATTTTTACATAAATTTAACCAACAATGAAAAGAATGAAAAAACTAGTACTTCTCAATCTAATCTTGATTATTTTTATAGGCTGTTCTAATTTAGACGACCCCATAGAGGAAGTTAAGTTGAGTTCAATGAAAACCGAGATGGATTATTTTAACTTTTCTACTAAGGAAGAATCGCAGAATAAACTTGATCAAATTTTATCTTTAAAAGAAAGCTATAACACATACGCTAATCAGACATTTTTTAGTAACTCTGATAAAGAAATGAATAGATCTAATAAAGAAGAAACTATTGAGGTTAAATTAAGTGAGGATTATGTACGCCCATATATTGTGGCATATCATGAAGAGTTGTTAAAGAGTATATATTCTTTAAGAAAAGAATTGGGGTTTATAAGTATTCAAAGTATTGCAGACGAAATAAATAGCTTAGAACTTATAAAACCAGCAAAGGCTTATGAATTATACAACTTATATGAAAAGTATTTAACAAAATCAGTAATAGGAGTAAATACTATTTTTCAAGAACCAATGGCTGAATTAATTAGTTCTAACGGAAAGTTAATGCTTGAAGGTAAACTTTTAGATTTGGATGAGTTTAAAGTAGAAGAATATAATAATATAGATTTATCTAACTTATTAAAGAAAATTGAAAATACTAATGACACCAAATTAGATTTGAGTAACACAAATAATATAAGTAGTAGGCTTAGACCTCAATCTGCAGTTCGCCTTTTAGGTTATAATTACGGACTACGCTTTGTAGTATTATGGGACGCTGGACGTGCAAGAAACCGTTCTAATTGGTGGTGGAGATATGATTATTTCTCTAGAATTACTACTTGGGCTAAGATTGGTACCAGATTTTATAGGTATCCTGTAAATTCATATAGATTGAAATCTACTAGAAATTTTGCGGAGTTTAGAAAAATCAATAGATCTAGTTATATCCGTGCGAACACTCCTTATAATGGTAGTAGAAACCATTATTTTGTTGGAAGATATAGTAAAAGCAGTGGACAATTTAGGTTGTATAAAGCTGAAGTAAGTAGAGGTGATTTTTATTTTAAAATTGGTCCTTTTACTTTTCCAGTTCATACATGGAATATAAGTGAATATTTTTAATTTATTAGAGAAATTAAAAACTAGTTGTCTTATTTCCTTAATAATTATATTGAAAATCAAGTAGTTTTTTACAAATTCTATTTTCTAAATATTCCTTTTACTATCTTTTATATATTTACAATAAAGCTTTGATCATTTTTTAAAATCATTCTCTTTATTGTAAATATATAAAAGATTACCTATAAATATTATGCTTTTTTATTGAAATACAACATAGTATCTAATTTATTAGTAGTTCTAGCCTATTTTTAAAAATCCTATTGGATTTTTATATTCAGTTAGTATTTGCTAAATTAATTACCTTATCTTGTTTTATAGAAAAATAATCTTTTAGGGCTCTATATGTATAAACGCAATTATTAAGATATGAATAAGTATTATCATCTATACTAGAAGTACAAACCATCTTAATGTGTATTTTTAAGTACTCAAGTGTCTAGAAATGTTTACTTTAATAAGTTACACATAGAACCTTTTCTATTTTCAAATTTTAATAAATCTTAATCCCTCTAAATTCTATACAGTTTATATGGTTAATTAATTAATAGCCTTATTTTTGTTAAGAAGATTTCTTTAATCGATTATATATAGGCTAAAAAGTATTATAATAGACTTTATTACCTAACATTGGCTTAGTAAACACTCAAATTTTTAAGTAAATATCTTAGGTTTATTATCTTTTTTCCAATGCTATAACTAATATGAACCACAACTAACATGTAAAAATATTTTGGTTTTACTAATCTTATTTTTAAAACAAATAACAACCAATAAATATTTCTTAAACGAACATACTAAACTTTTTCAGTATGCTTATAATATTATAGGTTATATATAATCCTACTTCACTATAACTCTTATACTTTTCTTAAAACTTTAAAAAGTTTCCACACTAACACTGAATTTACAACTAATAGAAACAATATTATTCTCTTCTGAAAAAGATAGTAGTTCTATTTTTTTTTCTAAACTTTATTTTTGTGTTTCACACCTATAATGTATTAGTTTGAAACGTCACTGTAAACCTAAAAGCAAACTTATTAACAAAAATATAATACAACTCTTTATCCTTTTTTTATATTAATGTTTGGTATTTGAACAATTTCAAAAGTTGCTGAAGCTAGTTGAACTTTACCATCTGTTTTTAAAATTTCCTTTCCTATTAATTCATTTAAAATATGTTTTGTATATCTTCTTTTTTTATAATCAACAATATATCGTAAATTAAATTGCACCCAATTATCAGTCATAGTTATCGCTAAGGTTGGTTCAACTTGAGCATTCTCAATGTAGTATTTATTTACAACTTTATTCCATTCTGACATAGAAGTAGATACATATTCAGATAATGTTTCAGAAGCAATCTTAACTATAATAACTTTAGCCAACTCTATATCTGACCCATATCTAATAGGTAAATTAAATTCGTCCCAAACAAAGGCAAAATCTTCTGAATAGTTATAAACAGGCCCTTTAAAAACAAAAGAATTGCTTAATTTTACAATCCTTCCGCTATAATTATCACTAGAAACCCATTCACCAATTTCCATCATGGTAGTGTAAATGCTATCAATATCAATTACATCTCCTTTAATATTATTAATTTCTATTCTATCTCCAGGTTTATATACACCAACCAAAAAAATATAAAAAGAACCTGCAACACTTAAAATTAACTCCTGTAATGTTATTGTAATTCCTGCTGTTAGTAATCCAATTGCTAATGCAAAATCTTTAATACTACCCGTAAAAAAAGATATAGTTATTATTATTAATAACACATAACCGAAAAATTCTACCGCTTTTTGAGATTTATATCTTATACCCGTATCTGGAAGTTTTTTTCGTAACAAACTCCTTAAAAAAGCAATTGTTATAAATATTAATATAACCCAAATTAAATATTTAATTATACTACTAAAAATAGGATGTTCATTAATCCATTTACTTATATTCTCAAATATTTCCATACTATTAATCTTTTAAAACTTTTAAAATACTCATTACTGTTTCTTTATTATCAACCCCTAAACCTTCTTGTTGATGTACTAACTCTCCTTGCGAATTAAAAATACTTATTATATTAGAATGTGAAAAATCTAACGGAGATATTTGCTTATATTTTACAGCTAATACATTTGCAAACTCACGAACAGCATATTTATTTCCTTGTAAAAAAGTCCATTGCTTGCCATCCATATAATTTTCTTTGGCAAATTCTTTTAACCGTACTGGAGTATCATTTTTAGGATCAATACTAATTAAAACATACTGTAACTCATTTGTATATTTAGCGGGTATTTTAGCCGCTATATTTCTCATATCAGCAACTAAACGAGGACAAGCAGCTTTACAACTCGTGTAAATCATTACTATTACCAAAGCTTTACCTTTTAAATCTTTTAGATAAATAGTTTTATTTTCTTCCGTTTTCCATGATGATATTAAATTAAATATAGAGTTTTCTGAAATTTGAGTTGTTAAGATTTTTGGCTTTTCTTCTATAGTTGGCATTACTGCTGTTACATTCATTTTACAAACAGGACAAGTTAATTTTTTAGGATAAGTTTTAGTTCTTTCGCATTGCCTTGGGCATTTATAAAAAATACTGTTACTTGATTGACTGTTAGATGATTTTTTTTTAACGTTTTTACAAGCGTTTAATAATAAAATAGACACTAAAATAAGTAATAAATAATATAACTGTTTCATGTTTAATTATCTTTAATATTTAAATTTTTAACACACCTAAACCCAAGATTTTTCATGGTATACCTTGCTTTTAAACTTCCTCTAATTGCATAGCGCATAAAAGCGGCATAATTCATTAAATCGGTTGCATTTACGGCGGCACTGCCACAGAATAAATTACTATCGACATCTTTTCTAGATTCTCCTGTTATTAGTACAGAATTAAAATCAGATGTCCACTCCCATACTAAACCGTGTAAATCATAGACATTCCAATAATTTTTAAAAGTACTTCCTATTGTTTGATTAAATGTTTTTGGTTTTTCATACCAACTCAAAATAAACTCATTATATTCTTTAAGCTTTCGAGCATCTGGCATTTTTTTATTTGCCATTGCAACATATTCCCATTCATCTACGGTTGGTAGTCTTTTACCTTGAATTTCACAATAATTTTTAGCCGCAAACCAAGAAATGTTTGTTATTGGCGACTTTAATTTTTGATGACTATTCAAAATAGTATCTGATTTCCATTCACGTAAATAACTTGCATCAACAAATAATTTAATAGCCTTACTTTTTTGCCATTTAGGATGTTTTTTAACAAAATTTAAAAATTCAATATTGGTTACAGGATACACGTCGATCAAAAAATCAGCTATAATTACTTTCATAGAATCTCTACCATATAAAGGGATATAGCTTCCTCCTTTTATTTTTGTCATTTTAGACTGACAACTTATACTAACAGAATTTAAAAGGAATATAAAAATTGCTAATCTTAAAATGATTTTCATATTATTTATTTTTAACCTCTTGAACTGTTTTTATCGTAACGTTTGTTTTATTATTTCCCCAAGAATTATAAACATAAGTCATCACATCAGCTACTTCTTCTAGGGTTAGAGTTTGCTTAGTCATTACGCTATTATATTTTTCACCATTCACTTTTATTTCTCCTGTTTTACCATTTAAAACAATATCAATGGCTCTTTTTACATCAGCATTTAAATAATCTGATTTTGCTAACGGAGGAAAAGCACTTGAAATTCCTTGTCCTTCTGCTTGATGACATGCAAAACACGTTTTCATATATACTTGTTTACCATCTGTTATTTTCTGAGCAAGTGTTTTTTCTTTTGCTGGAGTTGCCACTTTCTTTTGCGTTTGAGTATCAGGCATAACTTGAATGGTGCTTCCTTCAGGATGATAAATTCCTTCTTGTTTTATACCAGAATATAAGTCCTTTTTTTCTTCTCCTGTAACTTTTAACATTCCTAAAGCACCTTTATTAAAGGCTCTAAAAATAGCATGATCTACTAAAATAAATGTTCCAGGAACATCAACTTTAAAATCTACAATAGCGGCTCCACCAGCAGGTATTGAGGTTGTTTGTACATTTTTATTAATATTAGAACCTCCTTCAATATGAACATTATCAAAAATTTCTCCAATAACATGAAAAGACGATGTTAAATTTGGACCTCCATTTCCAACAAATAAACGCACTGTTTCACCTACATTTGCTGTAATTGCGTTATCACCAGTTAAAGCGCCAACTTTCCCATTAAAAACAACATAATCAGCATCTTCTTTTACTGCTTTTCTCATATCAAAAGGCTGTAATCCTTTTTCTCCTGTTTCACCTTTAGTATAGAAATCTCCTTGCATAATGTAGTATTCTTTATCAACTTTTGGTAAACCACCTGCTGGTTCTACTAAAATTAAACCATACATTCCGTTAGCAATATGCATTCCTACGGGTGCTGTAGCACAGTGATACACATACAAACCTGGATTTAATGCTTTAAATGAAAATGTTTTTTTATGACCTGGTGCAACAAAAGATGATTCTGCTCCTCCACCTGGTCCTGTAACGGCGTGTAAATCTATATTATGTGGCAATTTATTATCAGGATGATTTGATAATGTAAACTCTACTAAATCTCCAACTCTAGTTCTTATAAAACTTCCAGGAACAGAACCTCCAAAAGTCCAATAAACATATTGAACACCGTCAGACATTGTTCCTTCTTTTTCAAGAATTTCCATATTTACCAATAGCTTTTTAGCATTTCTATTACCTATTGGTTCTGGCACATTTGGCGGTGATGTTAATTCAGCTTTAATTGTTCCTTTTACAGCAATACTAGCGGTATTATGTATTGTTAAACTACTACTATTCTTACTTTTACAACTAGTTAAAAACATAATAATAGCAAATACTATAATAAATTTTTGTCTTTTCATTATTTTAAGTATTAATATTGTTTGACTCTTAATAAAAGATATTAATATCTTTTATTGAGCAAATTTATAATACCAATACTACTAGGTTTATGATATATATCATAATATTTTAAAATAAAACTTATACTAATAAAATTTCTTGTCCAAATTTATGACATAATGCTAATGTTTCTTCCACGTGGTCAATCGTTGTTTTCGGATTGATTAAACACATTCTTAAAACAACTTATTTATTTAAAATAATGGTTACTAAAAATGCTTCTTTAGAATCCATTATTTTTTTAGATATTGCATTATTTAACACATCGATTTCTTTTTCTGATAAATTTGCGCCAATCGGATTATATCTAAAATTAATAATCGCTAAAGTTGCTGATGAAACAATTTCCCAATCTCTACTTTTTCGTAAAACTTTTTCAACAGTATCAGCTAAATCGATATTATACGTTACAGCTTGCTCAAAAGTGTCTAAACCGTATGTTTTATAAACATATAAAATTTCAAAGCTCTAAAACGACGGGGTAATTGGGTTCCATAATCATAAAAATTAAGTTCAGATTCATTTCCTTCAATATCACGTAAATACTCTAGTTTTTCGCTAAAAGTTCCACTCAACCAAGAAGATTTATTTACCAATAAACAGCCTATTTCGTAGGGTTGATAAAACCATTTATGTGGATCAACCGTTAAGAAATTGGCTCTTTGAATTCCTTGCAGCGCCTTCGCTCCTTTTTTATATAAAATAGCGATACCTCCATAAGCTCCATCAATATGAAACCATAAATTTTCAGCTTCACAGATATCGGCAATATCATTTAACAGATCAACAGTTCCCATATTTATTGTTCCTGCCGATGCTATAAAACAAAAGGATTGTAAGCCTTCTAATTTATCTTTTGCAATGGCATTTTTTAATTTATCGATTCTAATTTTTAATTCAATATCAGGGGGTAAAATACAGATTTCTTCTTTTTTAAAACCTAAAACTCGAATAGCCTTAATATTTGATGAATGTACTTGATCTGATAAATAATTTCTTTAGAAAAATCATCGCCACATTTAATAAGTCTTGCAGTTGTTAAAGCTGTTAAATTTGCCATCGAACCGCCACTTGTAAAAATACCTCCTACCTTTTCAATAGGAAAATCATACATTTTTAATAACTAGTCCATCATTACAATTTCTAACTCAGCTGCAGCTAGAGAAATTGTCCATCCTCCTGAAAATATATTAAAACCTGTAGCTAAACTATCTGCCATAGTGCTAATAAAGTTACTCAATCCTGGCATAAAAGAATATGATTTAGGATATGAAACAACAGTGCTATTAGGAATTACATTATTTATCAAAATCTAACACATCATTTGCATTCATTCCTTTATCAGATGCTTCTTGTAAAAATAAATAATCCATTTGTTTATGAGTAGCAGAATTTATTGGTTTTTTATCTTCTAAAGTATCACAATGTTCTGCTATTAGATCTACAATATTATAACAATAAGACTTCATTTCTTCTATAGATAAAACAAACACTCATAGGTGTATATTTTATATTATTTATGCTAAATTACCCCTTAAAAAGAACCTCCTTTGTTTTTCTTATAATAATTTTATTGATTTATTAAGAAATAGCACCCAATCTTTTCATTATTTTTGTAACTTAAAAATTGTCACTTTGAATAAAATATTTCTTTTAAATTTTCTATTATGTTCAATTGGATTTTCAATTGACTCTTTTTCACAAGCAAAAAAAATTAAAATACTTTCTACCCAAATAAGTACTGCTGATGAAGAAAAATACCCTGGCGCTACTATACTTATTGGAAAAGTTAGAATGAAGCACGAAGGAGCTACTTTAGATTGCCAAAGGGCATTACTTTATAAAAAAGATAATATTTTTAAAGCTATTGGAGAGGTGGTTATTGAGCAAGGAGATAGTATTATTCAATACAGTGATTTTGCTATTTATAACGGAAATTTAAAAAAAGCTACCTCTTGGGGAAATGTAGAAATAAATGATAAAGAAATAAAATTAAGTACCGACACACTTCATTTTGATCGTAAAAAACAACTTTTATATTACCCAAACGGAGGTATTATTCGAGATAAAAAAAACACCTTAAAAAGTATCAGCGGTACGTATTTTTTAAAAGATAAAAAATTTACCGCTAAATCAAAAGTAACCGTTGTTAACCCTCAAAACAATTTAGAGTCTGACCATTTAGATTATTACACAAACTCAAACATTGCCTATTTATATGGTCCAAGTACTATTACTAATTTAAAAGATAGTACTCAAGTTTATTGTGAACGAGGTTTTTATAATACTAATACAAATGTATCTTACTTTGTTAAAAATGCTAAACTTTTTTTAAAAAAACGAACCGTATTAGCTGATAGTTTATACTATGATAAAGACAAAGGTTTTGCTTCTGCTAGTAACAATATTAAAGTAATTGATACCATTCAAAAAATGGTTACTAAAGGTAATTATGCTGAATTATATGAAAAAAAAGATTCGCTATTTATTATTGATAAAGCCGTTGCCATTACTGCTATTGATAAAGATTCGATGTATGTTGCAGGTGATAAAATTTTATTAACAGGTAAAACAAATAACAGAATTATTAGAGTTTTTAACAATGTGAAAATTTTCAAATCAGACTTGCAAGGAAAATGTGATTCTATTCATACAAGCCAAGTTTCAGGGCTTACCAGAATGTTTAAAAACCCTATTTTATGGTCAGGAAAAAATCAAATTACAGGTGATAGTATTCAGTTAAAAACCAATACCATTACCAATAAATTAGATTCTTTAAAAGTACTACAAAATGGTTTTATGATTCAAAAAGATTCATTATCTGAAAATAATTTTAATCAAATAAAAGGACGAAACATTTATGGTAAATTTGAAAAAAACAAGCTAAAAACTATGCTTGTAAAAGGAAATGCCGAATCGTTATATTATAACCGAAATGAAAGCACCAAAAAGTTAGAAACTGTTACCAAAGAAATTGCCAGCGATATTGAATTTACCTTTGCTGAAAATGAAATTAGGGAAACAAAATATTTTAAATTATCAGAAGGAAAAACATTTCCGCCGTCTAAATTTCCATCCGAAGAAAAAAAATTTAAAGGTTTTATTTGGCGTAGCGATGAACAACCTTTAAATATTCATGATATTTTCAAAAAAGATACAAATACAAGCAAAGACACAAAAAAAGATAGTAATAGAGCTATTTTTAACATCAAAAAAAACGATCTTGCCGTAAAAAAAGCTAAAAAAAAGTATTTAAAAGAAGTTAAATAGCCACATAAAAATGATAAATGATTTCTTAAAATATCAAGGACAAACAACGCCACATCCATTGGCTATTGAAATTTCTCATGCTAAAGGAAGTTATATTTACGATAGTAATGGCAAAAAAATGCTAGATTTTGTAGCTGGAGTTTCTGCAAACAGCTTAGGTCACAATCACCCAAAAGTTACTAATGCCATAAAAAAACAGTTAAACAATTATACGCATGTTATGGTGTATGGTGAGTTTATTCAACAGCCTCAATTAGAACTATGTAAAGCCTTGGCAAATACATTACCTAGAAATTTATCATCAGTTTATTTGGTTAACTCAGGTACTGAGGCTACTGAAGGTGCTTTAAAACTTGTAAAACGCTTTACAGGTAGAGCTGAAATTATTGCTGCAAAAAAAGGTTATCACGGTAATACACAAGGAGCTATGAGTGTTTGTGGTGCAGAGCAACAAAACCGTGCTTTTCGTCCTTTAGTTCCTGGAATTAAATTTATTGAATTTAATAATGAAATTGATTTAGCTAAAATTACTACAAAAACGGCTGGTGTTATTTTAGAAACCATTCAAGGCGGTGCTGGTTTTATTGAGCCTAAAAATGAATATTTATTAAAAGTAAAAAAACGCTGTAAAGAGGTTGGTGCTTTGCTTATTTTAGATGAAATTCAAACAGGTATTGGTCGCACTGGAAAATTTTGGGGTTTTGAAAATTATAGTGTTATTCCTGATATTATTATAACAGGCAAGGGACTAGGCGGAGGAATGCCTATTGGTGCCTTTATTGCTTCTTTTGATGTAATGAGTTGTTTAAAAGAAAACCCTAAATTAGGCCATATTACTACTTTTGGAGGACATCCTATAATTGCTAGTGCAGGATTAGCTACTGTTACAGAAATAAAAACAACAAATATTATTGAAGAAACTTTAAGAAAAGAAATACTTATAAGAAATAATTTTAAAAATCAGAAATGTATTAAAGAAATACGTGGAAGAGGCTTAATGCTTGCTTTAATAGTTGAATCGCCTGAAATAGCTTCAAAAATAATTCTAAATTGCTTAGATAAAGGATTGATTTTATTTTGGTTACTTTTTGAAGGGAGTGCTATAAGAATCACACCTCCATTAACAATTTCAGATGAAGAAATTAATGAAGGATGTGCTATTCTTATAAATGAACTTAATAGTATTTAAATTAAAAATTCAAATAAATTAGGTTTATCATTTAAATATTCACCATAAAAATTAAGTGCTTTCATTCTTGCTACTAAAGGTGCTAAATCCTCTTGTTTCTCTAATTCTATTCCAACTACTGCTGGTGCATTTTCTTTACTTGTTTTTTTAGAATATTCAAAATAAGTAATATCATCATTTTCACCTAAAACATCTATAACAAATTCTTTTAAAGCTCCCGCTCGTTGTGGAAAACGAATAATAAAATAATGTTTTAATTGACTATACAATAATGCCCGTTCTTTAATTTCAGCAGTTCTTGCAATATCATTGTTACTACCACTTATAACACAAACAACATTTTTACCTTTAATTTCTTTAGCAAAAAAATCTAAAGCAGTTATTGTTAAAGCCCCTGCTGGCTCAACCACAATCGCTTCTCTATTATATAAATCTAAAATTGTTTGGCACACTTTACCCTCAGGAACCGTAATCATATCATGTAAATTTTCTTTACAAATATGAAACGTTAAATTTCCTACTTGTTGCACTGCAGCACCGTCAATAAACTTATCTATTTTATCTAATTTTACATTTTTATTTGCTAGGATAGATGTTTTCATAGATGCAGCACCTGCTGGCTCCACCCCTATTACTTTAGTTGTTGGAGATAATAATTTAAAAATACTAGATACACCAGAAGCCAAGCCTCCACCACCTACGGGAACAAATACGTAATCAATAATTTCTTTAGATTGCTCGATAATTTCTAAACCAACGGTTGCCTGTCCTTCAATTATTTTTTGATCATCAAACGGATGTACAAATGTTTTACCTAAGGTATCGCATACGTTTTTTGCATATTTATAAGCGTCATCAAAAGTATCCCCCGATAATTGAATATCTACATAATTTCCACCAAACATTTTAACTTGTTCTACTTTTTGTTTTGGCGTGGGTGCAGGCATTACAATAGTTCCATGAATTTGAAGCTTTTTACAGGCAAAAGCAACGCCTTGTGCATGATTTCCTGCACTTGCACAAACAATTCCGTTTACTCGTTCTTCTTGAGTTATCGAGCTGATTTTATTGTAAGCTCCTCTAATTTTATAAGACCTAACCTGTTGTAAATCTTCTCTTTTTAAGAAGATGTTTGCTTTAAACTTTTCTGAATAAATATAATTTTTTAGTAAAGGGGTTTCTATAGCTACATCTTTCAATGTAGCTACAGCCTCCTTTACTGATTTAATAGTTGGTGAATACTTAGTGTTTATTTGCATATTTTTTAATAAAAAACTACTTCTTCTTTTTCTTCTTGTACTATTACTTTCATTGCCGTCATTGAAGTTCTTAATGTTTTACCAATAGCTTCAATTGGGTGATTTTGAATAGCATTATTTACAGCTATTAATTCTAAATTATCTACTTCGTTAGATCCTGTACCAAAAGCTTTACCGATAATAGAAGTATCAACTTTTTTCATAAAGTCTACTAACATTGGTTTAGCTGCATGGTCAAATAAGTAACATCCGTATTCAGCTGTATCAGAAATAATACGGTTCATTTCAAATAATTTCTTTCTTGCTACCGTGTTAGCAATTAATGGTAATTCATGTAATGATTCATAATAAGCTGACTCAGCCTTGATACCTGATGCTACCATGTTATCATAAGCTAATTCTACACCTGCTCTTACAAAAGCAACCATTAATATACCATGATCAAAATATTCTTGTTCACTAATTTCTACTTCAGTAGCAGGTGTTTTTTCAAAAGAAGTTTCACCTGTAGCTGCTCTCCATGATAATAAATTAATATCGTCATTAGCCCAATCTTCCATCATTGTTTTAGAAAAATGACCAGACATAATATCATCCATATGTTTTACAAACAAAGGCTTCATTATTACTTTTAATTCTTCTGAAATTTCAAAAGCTTTAATTTTTGCAGGGTTTGATAAACGGTCCATCATGTTTGTTATTCCTCCATGCTTTAAAGCTTCAGTAATAACTTCCCAACCGTATTGGATTAATTTAGATGCATACATAGGCTCAATTCCTTCTTGAACCATTCTTTCAAATGATAAAATAGAAGCTGTTTGTAACACACCACATAAAATAGTTTGTTCTCCCATTAAGTCAGATTTAACCTCAGCAACGAAAGATGATTCTAATACTCCTGCTTTATGACCACCTGTAGCAACGGCATATGCTTTTGCTTGTGCCCATCCTTTATTTTCAGGATCATTTTCAGGGTGTACTGCTATTAAAGTTGGTACACCAAAACCTCTTTTATATTCTTCTCTAACCTCTGTACCAGGACATTTTGGCGCAACCATAATAACGGTTAAGTCTTCACGAATTTGCATTCCTTCTTCTACGATATTAAAACCATGGGAATAAGATAATGTAGCTCCTTTTTTCATTAAAGGCATTACCGTATTTACAACTCGTGTATGCTGTTTATCTGGTGTTAAGTTTAATACTAAATCTGCAGTAGGAATTAACGCTTCAAAAGTATCTACATTAAAATTATTTTCTGTTGCATTTTTAAATGAAGCTCTTTTTTCTTCAATTGCGGCACCTCGTAAAGCATAAGAAACATCTAAACCTGAATCTCTCATGTTTAAACCTTGATTTAAACCTTGAGCTCCACAACCTATAATAACTACTTTTTTACCTTTTAAAGCGCTAACTCCTTCAGAAAATTCTGAAGCATCCATAAACCTACATTTTGCTAGTTGTTCTAACTTTTCTGCTAATGATAATGTGTTGAAATAATTTGTTGCCATGATTTTAGTTGTTTGTTGATAATAATGTTGATATTTTCATTTCATCTGTAGTAATTGCAATTCTTCCTGAGCGAACAAATTGCATAATACCATGTTTATCTAATGTATGATATAGTTCTTCAATTTCTTCTTTTGTTCCTGACTTTTCAAGTACAAAAAAATCTTTATTTATATTGATAACTCTAGACTTGCTACTATTAATGATAGTTTGAATTTCGTCATTTTCTATTAACGACTTAGAACTCAATTTAAACAAGCATGACTCTTGATATATTGTATTTTCATCAGTATGATAATACGCTTTAATAACCTCTACCTGCTTTTCTATTTGTCCTATAATTTTTTTAATTTGTTCTTCGGTTACCTTGACTAGTAAAGTAAATCTTGAAACACTTTTTATTTCTGATTTAGAAATATTCATGCTCTCAATATTTATATTTCTTCTTAAAAAGATTCCTGATATTCTATTCAACAATCCTACATTATTTTCTGTATAAACAGAAACGGTATATGTTTGTTTATTCTTCATAATTTACGATAATCTTATATCTGAAACTGATGCTCCTGTTTCTATCATAGGAAACACGTTATTTTCTTTTTCTATACATACTTCTAAAAAATAAGCATCTTTAGAATCCATCATTTCTTTAACGGTACCTGCTAAATCTTCTCTTTTCGTAACTCTTTTAGCATCTATACTGTACCCCTTTGCAATTGCTACAAAATCTGGATTTGTCATTTCTGTTGACGCATATCTTTTATCAAAAAATAGTTGTTGCCATTGGCGTACCATTCCTAAGAATTCATTATTAAGTACTACTATTTTTACAGCTGTTTTATTCTGTAAAATAGTTCCTAATTCTTGAATTGTCATTTGAAAACCACCATCACCAGCAATCATTACAACTTCTCTTTCTGGCGCTCCCATTTTAGCTCCAATTGCTGCGGGTAAAGCAAACCCCATTGTACCTAAACCACCAGATGTTATATTACTTTTAGTTTTATTAAATTTAGCATAACGACAAGTAAACATTTGATGTTGCCCTACATCTGAAACAATAATAGCATCTCCACCCGAAGCTATATTTATTTCCTTTAAAACCTCTGCCATGGTCAAACCATCTTTAGTTGGGTACAAATCATCTTTCTTTACTTTTTCAAACTCAATAGCTTCTAACTTCGTAAACTCTTCTAACCATTCATCATGCTTATTTTGATTGATTAGGGGTAATATTTGTCCTAAACTTTCTTTTACATCACCTAAAACAGCAACATCAGCTTTTACATTCTTATCAATCTCTGCAGGGTCAATTTCAAAATGAATAACCTTTGCTTGCTTTGCATATCTACTTAAATCACCAGTTACACGGTCATCAAAACGCATTCCTACGGCAATCAATAAATCACACTCATTAGTTAATACATTGGGCGCATAATTACCATGCATTCCAACCATACCTACATTTAATTGATGTTCAGTAGGTAATGCTGATAAACCTAAAATAGTCCAAGCTGAAGGAATTGCAGCTTTTTCAATAAAAGCCTTAAACTCTTGTTCAGCTTCTCCTAAAATAACACCTTGTCCAAAAACAACTAAAGGTTTTTTAGACTTATTGATTAGCTCCGCAGCAGTCTGAACTTGGCTTAAAACAACATCTGGTTTTGCTTTATAACTACGTATTGAGGTACATTTTTTATATTCAAAATCAAAGGTTTCAAACTGAGCATCTTTAGTGATATCAATTAAAACAGGCCCTGGTCGTCCTGATCTTGCAATATAAAATGCTTTTGCAAAAACTTCAGGAATTTCTGATGCTCTTGTAATTTGATAATTCCATTTAGTTACAGGGGTAGAAATACCTACAATATCCGTTTCTTGAAAAGCATCTGAACCTAATAAATGTGATGCTACTTGACCTGTTACACAAACCATTGGCGTAGAATCTATTTGTGCATCGGCAATACCTGTTATTAAATTAGTAGCTCCTGGACCTGAAGTTGCAAGCGCAACCCCTACCTTACCTGTTGCTCTAGCAAAGCCTTGTGCCGCATGTGTTGCTCCTTGCTCATGGCGTGTTAATATATGCTTTATTTTACCCTCATATTTATATAATTCATCATAAACTGGCATAATTGCACCACCAGGATATCCGTAAATTAAATCTGCTCCTTCTTCTAGTAAGCATTTTACAACTGCTTCTGCACCTGAAATATGCAATTTTTGTTTAGAAGCTATTTTAGACTGTGTTTGTATTTTTGTACTCATAATTTTGGTATTAAAACTCATCAGTTATACATCCTTTAGACGCCGATGCTACTGATTTTGCATACTTATATAATATTCCTTTTTTATGCTTTAATGCTGGTGCTACCCATTTTGCTCTTCTGTCTGCTAATTCTTCATCAGATAGTAATACATTTATAGAGTTCTCTTCAGCACTAATTCTAATTTTATCTCCTGTTTTTAGTAAACCTATTGTTCCTCCTGATTGTGCTTCAGGTGTAATGTGTCCTACCACAAAACCATGAGTACCTCCTGAAAAACGACCATCAGTAATTAATGCTACCGATTTTCCTAAACCTGCTCCCATAATTAGCGAAGTTGGCTTTAACATTTCTGGCATTCCTGGACCTCCTTTTGGACCAACATATCTAATAACTACAACATCTCCTCGTTCAACTTCTCCGTTAGAGATACCTGTATTTGCTGCTTGTTCTCCATCATAAACAACTGCTTTCCCTTCAAAAAGCAATCCTTCATTTCCTGAAATTTTAGCAACAGCTCCTTCTGTAGCTAAGTTTCCATAAATTATTTGAATATTTCCAGATGATTTTAAAGCTTTATCTGTAGGATGAATAACATCTTGCTTTTCAAACTCCATTGCTTCTACATTTGCTAAATTCTCAGCTAGTGTTTTTCCAGTAACAGTTAAACAATCACCATGTAAATATCCATTATCTAATAAATACTTCATAACAGCAGGTGTTCCTCCTACCGAGTGAACATCTTCCATTAAGTATTTTCCTGATGGTTTTAAATCAGCAATTAATGGAGTTCTATCAGTTACTTTTTGAATATCATCTAAAGTAAAATCAATATCAGCAGCGTGTGCAATTGCTAAAAAGTGCAGTACCGCATTTGTAGACCCTCCTAAAGCATTAACTATTGCCATAGCATTTTCTAACGATTTTTTAGAGATAATATCTAATGGCTTTAAATCTAACTCTAATAAATTTTTAATAGCTAAAGCAGTTCTTTCTGCTTCTGATAATTTATTAGGATTTTCAGCTGGTATTGATGAATTATAAGGTAATGCAAACCCCATACATTCTATTGCAGAAGCCATTGTGTTTGCGGTATACATACCACCACATGCACCTGCACCAGGAATTGCTCTTTTTATAATCTCTCTATATTCTTCTTCTTCTATCTCTCCTGCTACTTTCTGACCTAAAGCCTCAAATGCCGAAACGATATTTAATTTTTTTCCTTTGTAATTTCCTGAAGCAATTGTTCCTCCATACATCATAATAGATGGACGATTTAAACGTAACATTGCTATTACTGCTCCTGGCATATTTTTATCACAACCAACTACTGATACTAATGCATCATAACTTTGTGCATTCATTACTGTTTCTATTGAATCAGCAATAATATCTCTAGATGCTAAAGAGTAATTCATACCTGATGTTCCCATAGAAATACCATCAGAAACACCAATTGTATTAAAACCTAAACCAACTAAACCAGCAATTTTTGTTTCAATTTTTACTTCTGCAGCCAAATTATTTAAATGCATGTTACACGGGTTTCCATCGTAACCTGTACTTGCAATACCAACTTGGGCTTTGCTCATATCTTCATCTGTTAAACCGACGGCATACAACATTGCTTGTGATGCTGGTTGAGACTCATCTTGTGTTAACCTACTACTGTGTTTGTTTAATTTCATTTTAACTTTCTTTTCTTTTTATCGTAATCCTACTATTTTTATATAATTTCAATTAATAATAAATATTCTCATAAAAACTAAAACAGTTATTTATTATTTTAATAAGCTATTTGTAAATAGTCTTACAATTTGATTATTCAAAATTATTTTATTCTCTTAATATTTTTTTTGCTTTTTATTAAATTTGATGATATCTAACAAGTTAAATAACACACTAACAAACTAAAAAACAAATACTTAACACATATATTATATAACATTCAATATACCTTATTAATTTAAACAATTTATAATTCTTGTTTTTTAAAGCTCCTTTTTTTACAACAAAAAAGCTCCCTAAAAAAATAGGAAGCTTTTAAAATTTATAATTATAAAATATATACTCCCTATCGTTGTGAAATAACCACAATGACCATAATAGAAATAATATTTAAAATTTGTTTTTTCATTTTATACTGCAAATATGAGTGTTTTTTATTAAATTATCCTAACTAAAATGAAATATTTTAAACAAAAAATACAATACTAATTTTTACGATATTCGTAGTTTAAACACTAATATCACCTTATTTTTTGACATACGTTAAACGTATACCTTTAATTACAACTATTATAATAATTCAAATAGCTTTTTTTTAAAAATCAACAATATAAAAACATACTAAACAAGGCTATTTTTATAAAAAAAGCTTCCTAAATTTAGGAAGCTCTTTTTATAAAATGATAAAACACACTTCCATATTATTGTATTATAATGACAATAACTATAATAGAAATAATATTTAAAATTTGTTTTTTCATTTTATACTGCAAATATGAGTATTTTTTTAACTTTATTATATAATTGTGCTTTGTCCGGTATGTATATTTTGAAAATTAATATTACTATCTTCTTGATTATAAATATAATCTGCAATAAAATCTCCAACTTTACTTGTTCCAAAGTTTTTATCAGAACGAATATCTTCTGTTGTTATACCTAATTCTAAAGATTTTTCAACAGCTGTTTCTATAACGTTTCCTTCTTCATGTAAACCTAAATGCTTTAATAACATTGCCGCTGATAAAATAGATGCTAATGGATTTGCTATATCTTTTCCTTTTGCTTGAGGAAATGATCCGTGAATAGGTTCAAATAATGCATTTTCTTTCCCCACAGATGAAGATGCTAATAAACCTATAGACCCACCTATAACACTTGCTTCATCAGACAATATATCTCCAAATAAGTTTTCAGTTAAAATTACATCAAACTGCTTTGGATTTAAAATTAATTGCATCGCTGCGTTATCAACAAAAATAAAATCAAGCGCTACATCAGGATATTGTTTTGCTAAAGCAGTTACTGTTTTACGCCACAATCTTGAAGTTTCTAACACATTTGCCTTATCAACTAATGTTAATTTTTTTCTTCTATTTTGAGCCGCTTTAAAAGCTAAATGCGCAATTCGTTCTATTTCCATTACAGAATAAGCACAACCATCTGAAGCAACTTGCTTATCTTCACTAAGTTCTTTAGTTCCGAAGTAAATACCACCAGTTAACTCTCTATAAATAGTAATGTCAGTTCCTTGAATAATTTCTTTTTTTAATGGAGAATTATCTATTAACTGCTCATAAGCTTTCACAGGTCGTTCATTACAAAACAAGCCTAATTCTTTTCTTAACCTTAACAAGCCTTGTTCTGGACGCACCTTAGCTGTTGGATCATTATCATATTTAGGGTCACCAATAGCTCCAAATAAAATAGCATCGCTTTTTTTACACAAAGCTATAGTTTCATCTGGCAACGGATTACCTGTTTTATCTATAGCACAAGCGCCCATTAACGCTTCGTTAAAAATAAATGTATGATCATATACATTTGATACTGCTTTTAAAACTTTTTGAGCTTGAGCAGTTACTTCTGGTCCTATACCGTCTCCTGGAATTACAGCTATATTAAATTTCATTTTTTATGTTTTATAACGAAGCTTCAAAAGCTTCTATTTTTTCTTTTTTACTTACTAAAAAGTCAATATCATCATAGCCATTAATCATACATAATTTTTTATATGGATTGATATCAAAACTACTAGTACCTACAGGTGTTATAATTTCTTGATTCTCTAAATCAACAGTAACAAGCGTACCTGGCTCTTCAGTTATTTTATTTAATAATTCTTTTAAATATTCTTCAGATACTTGTATTGGTAAAATACCATTATTAAGTGCATTTCCTTTAAAAATATCCGCAAAAAAACTACTTACAACTACTTTAAAGCCATAACCTGCTAAAGCCCAAGCTGCGTGTTCTCTACTAGAACCACACCCAAAGTTATCTCCAGCAATTAAGATACTTCCTTTAAAATTTTTATTATTTAAAACAAAATCTTCATTTACACTTCCATCTTTATTAAAACGCCAATCTCTAAAAACATTACCCCCAAAACCTTTTTTATCCGTTGCTTTTAAAAAACGTGCAGGTATAATCTGATCTGTATCAACATTTTCCGTTGTTAACGGAACAGCGGTGTCAATTAATTTTACAAACTTTTCCATCTTAATTTAACTGTTTTGTGATATCTATAATTTTTCCTTCTACTGCTACTGCTGCTGCCATTAACGGACTTGCTAAAATAGTTCTAGAACCTTGCCCTTGGCGTCCTTCAAAATTTCTATTAGAGGTAGATACACAATATTCTCCTGCCGGTATCTTATCATCATTCATAGCCAAACAAGCAGAACAACCTGGTTGACGTAATTCAAAACCTGCTGCTTCAAAAATTGTTTTTAATCCTTCTTCCTCAATTTGTTTTGCAACTTTTTGAGACCCTGGAACTAACCACGCATTTACATTTTGTGCTTTCTGTTTTCCTTTTACATAATTTGCTACCTCTCTAAAATCTTCAATTCTAGAATTTGTACAACTTCCTATAAACACATAGTTTATTTCCTTATCAATTAAACTCTCTCCTTTTTGAAAGTTCATATAAGATAAAGACTTTTCTAAAGAAACGTCATTATCCTCCGGAATATTTTCGGAAATTTTTATTCCCATTCCAGGATTTGTTCCAAAAGTAAGCATCGGTTCAATATCTTCTGCATTGAAAGTATATTCCTGATCAAAGGTAGCATCAGCATCTGTTGGTAATGTTTTCCAGTAAGCTACTTTCTTATCAAAATCAGTTCCTTTTGGAGCAAATTCTTTTCCTTGCACATAATCAAAAGTAGTTTGATCTGGAGCAATCATTCCTCCTCTTGCTCCCATTTCAATACTCATGTTACAAACTGTCATACGACCTTCCATAGACATTTCTTCAAATACATTTCCTGCATATTCGCAAAAATAACCTGTACCTGAATTTGTTCCTAATTGAGCTATAATATAAAGTATAACATCTTTTGATAAAACGCCTTTTCTTAATTTTCCGTTTACAGTAACTCGTAAACTTTTAGGTTTCTGAAGCAATAAACATTGACTTGCAAATACTTGTGCTACCTGACTTGTACCAATACCAAAAGCGATTGTTCCAAAAGCTCCGTGAGTTGATGTGTGAGAATCTCCACAAACCATAGTCATACCTGGTTGCGTAATTCCTAATTCAGGTGCTATAACGTGTACAATTCCGTTATTTTCGTGCCCTAATTCGTATAATGTAATATTATTTTCTTTACAATTTTTTGTTAATTGCTCTAATTGATTTCTAGATAAATCATCTTTAATAGGTAAATGTTGATTTACCGTTGGCGTGTTATGATCTGCAGTGGCTACTATTTTATCAGGACGTGCCACTGAAATACCACGCTCTTTCAATTCATTAAAAGCCTGTGGACTTGTAACTTCATGAATTAAATGCTTGTCTATATATAAAACTTGTGGACCATTTTTAATAGAATCTACCACATGGGCATCCCATACTTTATCAAATAATGTTTTTCCCATTACGAAATTGCTATTTTAGATATTTTATTTACTTTTTCCATAATTAAATGAAGATCTTCATCAATTACTTCTTTTTGCTTATCTGCTACATTTAAAAATAGTTGATATGCAGAGTCTAATTGTATTTTGGTCAATTCATAACCTATATTTTTAGCTCTATAAGCTAATGCAGCTCTACCGCTTCTAGCAGTTAAAACGATTGCACTTTCGGTAACACCTACATCTGCTGGATTCATTATCTCGTAAGTCTCACGATTTTTGATAACACCATCTTGATGAATTCCAGAACTATGTGCAAATGCATTTGCCCCAACAATTGCTTTATTAGGTTGCACAGGCATTCCCATACTTTCACGAACCATCATACTTGTATCGTATAACAATTGAGTATTAATATCGGTTTGTAAGTTTAAATATGGATGCTGTTTTAACACCATAACAACTTCTTCTAATGCTGTATTTCCTGCACGTTCACCTATTCCGTTAATTGTACATTCTATTTGCCTTGCACCATTAATTACACCTGCTATAGAATTTGCTGTTGCCATTCCTAAATCATTATGACAATGACAAGATATAATTACATTCTCAATTCCTTTTACATTTTCTTTTAAATACTTAATTTTAGCTCCATATTCATCAGGTAAACAATATCCTGTTGTATCTGGTATATTTAAAACTGTTGCTCCTGACTTTATCATCTCTTCACAAACTTTAGCTAAAAAAGCATTATCTGTTCTACCAGCATCTTCTGCGTAAAACTCAACATCATCAACAAAGTTTTTAGCATAAGAAACAGCTTCTTTACCTCTTCTAATTACCTCATCTTGAGATGAATTAAATTTATATCTTATATGAGAATCACTAGTACCAATTCCTGTATGAATTCGAGGTCTAACAGCATGCTTTAAAGCTTCTGCTGCAACTTCAATATCTTTTTTCACAGCTCTTGTTAATCCACAAACTATTGCGTTTTTAACAATTTTTGCAATTTCATTTACTGAAGCAAAATCTCCAGGGCTAGAAACTGGAAAACCTGCTTCTATAACATCAACGCCTAAAAAATCAAGTCTTTCTGCAATAATTAGTTTTTGTGTAGTGTCTAGCTTACATCCAGGCACTTGCTCTCCATCACGAAGTGTTGTATCAAAAATTTGGACTTTATCGTTTTGCATCTCTATTATTTTATTTACCTTTAATAAATTCAAATGTATATATTAGGTTCTTTAATAAGTTACTCACCAACTCATTACCTACGATATTAAAGCCTAAAAAAAAAACTTCAAATATCTAAAAAACAGTATTTTATGAATAAAACCAGTACACTATCCAACCAACAAAACGATACGCTTTTTGTTTTAATAAAGTCTTTATCTAAATCTGAAAAACGTCAGTTTAATCTTTATGTTGGTCGTTTAGATGGTAATAATGATGCTAAGTTTTTTTCACTTTTTAAATTTTTAGATAAACAAAAAAAATATGATGAAAAAATAATTATAAAAAGTGGTATTGTTAGTAAGCAACAACTTTCTAATTTAAAAGCTCATTTATATAAGCAAATATTAATTAGCTTACGAATGAATCCTGCTCACAAGAATATAAGAATCCAAATAAGAGAATTGTTAGATTTTGCAACCATTTTATATCAAAAAGGGCTTTACAAACAAAGTTTAAAATTACTTGACAAAGCAAAAAATACAGCTATTGATAATGAAGAAAAAAATATTGCTTATGAAATTGTAGAATTAGAAAAAGTTATTGAAAGTCAATATATAACTAGAAGCATTAGTACCAGAGCTGATGAATTAACTATTCAAGCCAAAGAATTAAGTCAACAAAATGTAATTGCAAGTAAACTTTCTAATTTATCACTACAATTATATGGCACTTTATTAAAAACTGGTTATGTAAGAAATGATGTTGAACTTAAAAAAGTAAATTCTTATTTTGAGTCTAAATTACCAAGTTATGAATATGACAGTTTAGGATTTAGAGAAAAATTATGGCTATATAAAGCTAATTTATGGCATAGTTTTTTAACACAAGACTTTCTTCAAAGTTATAAACACGCTAATAAATGGGTAAATTTATTTAAAAATGATATTAAAAATATTGCTATTCACCCAGTTTTTTATCTAAAAGGAAAAAATTACTTATTAGAGAGTTTATTTTTTATAAAACACTTCTCAAAATTTAAAAAAGAATTAACTTTTTTTGAAAAAGAAATTGAAAATAATTTAATTCCTATAAATAGTAATACCGAAATTTTAATTTTTCAATATTATTACGCAAATAAATTACACTTACATTTTTTAGAAGGTAGTTTTGCTGAAGGCGAGTATTTAGTAGAAGCTATAAATAATAAAATTGATACTTATAGAGATAGGTTAGACAATCATCACATTGTAGTTATGTATTACAAAATAGCCAGTTTATACTTTGGTATGGGTAATAATAAGCAATGTATTTACTATTTAAATAAAATTATTAAATCTAAAAAAATTCATGTTGCTGAAGACCTACAATGCTTTGCTCGAATTTTAAGCCTAATTGCACATTACGAATGTGGATTAGATTATGATTTTGAATTACAATTTAAAGACACCTATCGCTTTTTATTAAAAATGGAAAACCTTCAAGAAGTTCAAAAAGAATTCATTTCATCAATAAAAGCGTTAGGTGACGTTTTTCCTCATCAAATAAAAAAGGAATTTAAAAAAATTTATGATCGTTTAAAAATTTACGAAAATCATCCTTACGAAAAAAGAGCTTTCTTATATTTAGATATTCTCTCATGGCTAGAATCTAAAATAGAAAACAAACCCGTTGCACAAATTATAAAAAATAAACTTATTCAAAATAAACGATAATTATTAAAATAATGCCTTAGCAATAGCTTTAACATTATCACTTTTACCCATAGAATAATAATGTAACAATGGTACGCCTGCATTTAACAATTCTTTAGATTGCTCAATACACCATTCAATACCAACCTGTCTTACATCTTTATTATTATTACAATCATCTATTGATTTTATAAAAGCTTCCGGTAAATCTATTTTAAAAACCTGTGGCAATAATTGTAAATGACGTTTTACAGCAACAGGTTTTATACCAGGAATAATCGGAATATTAATGCCTATTTCTCTAGCTGCTTTTACAAATTCGAAATATTTTTGATTATCAAAAAACATTTGCGTTACCACATAATCAGCCCCTGCATCAACTTTTTCTTTTAAACGTTTTAAATCGGTTTGTAAAGAAGGAGATTCTAAATGTTTTTCAGGATAACCTGCTACTCCAATACAAAAATCGGTTTTATGATTTGCCTCAATAACATCATGTAAATACTTTCCTTTATTTAAATTTTGAATTTGATCTACCAATTGTTTTGCATATTGATGCCCACCTTTAGTTGCTTCAAAATATTTTTGATGACTCATAGTATCACCACGCAAAGCCATTACATTTTCAATTCCTAAATAATGACAATCTACCAATAAATACTCCGTTTCTTCTTTGGTAAAACCTCCACATAAAACATGAGGAACCGTGTCTACATCATATTTATGCTTTATCGCTGCACAAATACCAACCGTTCCTGGTCGCATTCTTGTAATTTTTCGATCTAGTAAACCATTTCCTTTATCAATATACAAATGTTCTTCTCTTGAAGTTGTAACATCTATAAAAGGTGGTTTAAATTCCATTAACGGATCTATATTATTATATAAATCTTGAATATTATTTCCCTTTTTTGGCGGAATAATTTCAAACGAAAACAATGTTTTTCCGTTTGCTTTTTTAATATGTTCTGTTACTTTCATTTGCTAATGAATTTAATTTAGTATTTTACAATACCATGTCCTTAAATAATTTATTAGGGCGTTACCACGAGGGTCGCGCTTTTCGCTATATCTTTTTAAAGAACCACTAAAAAGGTGGTTCTTTAAAAAGGATGCCACTTCAATCACTAACGCAACCTACATATCGGCAATCGAAGGATGTAACCATTTTCTAGCCTTGTCTAACGTTATTCCTTTTCTATCAGCAAAATCACGAACTTGATCATCAGTAATTTTACCTAATCCAAAGTATTTAGCTTCTTCATTAGCAAAATAATAACCTGACACGGCTGCTGCTGGCCACATCGCTAAACTTTCGGTTAACGTTACACCTATTTTTTCTTCAACCTTTAAAACATCCCAAATTGTCTCTTTCTCTAAATGATCAGGGCATGCAGGATACCCTGGTGCAGGTCTAATTCCTTTATAACTTTCTTTTATTAATTCATTATTAGATAATGTTTCATCAGCAGCATATCCCCAATGTTTAGTTCGTACTCTATGATGTAAATACTCTGCAAAAGCTTCAGCAAAACGGTCGGCAATGGCTTGTACCATAATTGCATTATAATCATCTTCTTTATCTTTATACTGTTTTGCTAATTCATCAGCTCCAAAAATAGCTGTACAAAAAGCCCCCATATAATCTTTTTTATTAGACTCTTTAGGTGCTATAAAGTCAGCTAAAGCTAAACTTTGTTTTCCTTCACGTTTTTTTAATTGCTGTCGCAAAGTTCTAAAAACGGCTATTTCTTCTCCTTTTTTCTGAATAGAAATATCATCATCATTAATTGAATTTGCTTCAAACAACCCAAATATTCCTTTTGGTTTTAATAATTGTTTGGTTATAATTTTATTTAAAATTACTTTTGAATCGGCTAATAGTTGTGTTGCTTGCTCTCCAACAACCTCATCTGTTAAAATATCTGGATATCTACCATGTAAATCCCAACTTCTAAAAAACGGACTCCAATCAATAAAAGGTAATAAATCTTTTAAACTAACTTGTTCTATTGTTTGAATACCTAATTCATTTGGTTTTATAATTGATGATGTTTCCCAGTCAATTTTAAACTTACGCTCACGAGCCTCTTCAATAGTAATATACGCCTTAGCTTTTCCTCGTTTTAAAAATTTCTCACGAAACTCATCATAATCTTTCTTTAACTTTGCCACATAAGCGTTGCTTGTTTCTTTATTTAATAAATCACTAACAACAGTTACTGCTCTTGACGCATCATTTACATGTACAACCGCATTTTTATACTGTGGATCTATTTTTACAGCTGTATGTGCTTTTGAAGTTGTTGCACCTCCTATTAATAAAGGAACTGTAAAGTTTTGACGTTCCATTTCTTTTGCTAAATACACCATTTCATCTAAAGAAGGTGTTATTAAGCCTGATAAACCAATAATATCAACATTTTCTTTTTTAGCTGCTTCAATTATTTTTTCTGGAGCTACCATAACTCCTAAATCAACAATTTCGTAGTTATTACAACCCAAAACAACACTCACAATATTTTTACCAATATCATGTACATCACCTTTTACAGTTGCCATTAATATTTTACCTAAAGCTTGTTGTTTTTCTCCTTTTTCTGCCTCTATAAAAGGGTTTAAATAAGCAACTGCTTTTTTCATTACACGAGCAGATTTTACCACTTGTGGTAAAAACATTTTTCCTGCACCAAATAAATCTCCAACTACGTTCATTCCAATCATTAAATGACCTTCAATAACTTCAATTGGTTTTGCTGCTTCTTGCCTAGCTTGCTCAACATCTTCAATAATAAAAGCATCAATTCCTTTTACTAATGAATGTGTTATTCTTTCTTGTAAAGGCAGACCTCTCCACTCTAATACTTTTGCTTCATCTTGCTTTATAACACCTTTTACAGTTTCGGCAAAATCTAATAAACGCTCAGTCGCATCTTCTCTTCTGTCTAAAATAACATCTTCAATATGTTCTAATAAATCTTTAGGAATATCATCATAAATTTCTAACATTGCAGGGTTTACAATTCCAATATTCATACCTGCCTGAATAGCATAATATAAAAAAACAGAGTGCATTGCTTCTCGTACAGTATTATTTCCTCTAAAAGAAAACGACACATTACTTACACCACCACTTACACTTACGTTTGGTAAATTTTGACGAACCCAACGAGTTGCTTCTATAAAATCGATAGCATTTCTTCTATGTTCATCCATTCCTGTAGCAACAGGAAAAATATTTAAATCGAAAATAATATCTTCGGATGCAAAACCTACTTTATCGACTAATACACGGTATGATCTTTCAGCTATTTCAATTCTTCTTTGATAAGTATCAGCCTGACCAACTTCGTCAAATGCCATAACAATTACTGCTGCTCCATATCTTTTAATTTGAGTTGCCTCCCAAATAAATTTTTCTTCTCCTTCTTTTAAAGAAATAGAGTTTACAACACTTTTACCTTGTACAACTTGTAATCCTGCCTCAATTATTTCCCATTTCGAGCTATCAATCATTAACGGAACTCTACAAATATCAGGTTCGGCAGCAACTAGGTTTAGAAAACGAACCATAGCTTCTTTACCGTCAATCAAACCATCATCCATATTAATGTCAATAATTTGTGCTCCACCTTCAACCTGATGCCTAGCTACCGCCAATGCTTCATCAAATTTCTCTTCTTTAATTAATCGTAAAAACTTACGAGACCCTGCAACATTCGTACGTTCACCTACATTAATAAAATTGCTATTCTCATTTAAAACCAATGGTTCTAAACCAGATAAACGCATGTATTTGTTTTGTTTTATTTGCATTTTCTTGGTTGGTATTTATTTGCTAATTCGGCAATTGCAGTAATATGTTCTGGAGTAGTACCACAACATCCACCAATAATATTAATCAAGTTTTTTTCTAAATACTCTTCTATTTGATCTGCCATTTCTTCAGCAGTTTCATCATACTCTCCAAAAGCGTTAGGTAAACCAGCGTTTGGATGTGCAGAAATTGCAAAATCTGTTTTTGAAGCAATAGCCTCTAAGTGAGGTTGTAATAAATTAGCACCTAAAGCACAATTAAATCCTACAGATAATAAAGGAATATGTGATACAGAAATTAAAAAAGCTTCAGCTGTTTGACCTGATAAAGTTCTACCACTGGCGTCAGTAATAGTACCACTTAACATTATTGGCACATCAATGTTACGCTCATCCTTTACTTGTTCAATAGCAAATAATGCTGCTTTAGCATTTAAGGTGTCAAAAACTGTTTCTACTAATAAAATATCTACTCCTCCATCTAATAATGCTTCTACCTGTTGCTTATAGGCTATTCGCAATTCATCAAAAGTAACTGCTCTGTAACCTGGGTCATTTACATCGGGAGACATACTTGCTGTTCTATTAGTAGGCCCTATAGCTCCTGCTACAAACCTAGGTTTATGAGGCTCTTTTGCTGTAAATTCATCTGCTACTTCTTTTGCTATTTTTGCCGATTGATAATTTAATTCGTATACCAAATTTTCCATTTGGTAATCAGCCATAGCAATAGTAGTACCTGAAAAAGTATTTGTTTCTATAATATCTGCTCCTGCTGTAAAATATTTAGCATGTATTTCTTTAATAGCGTTAGGTTGTGTAATAGACAACAAATCGTTATTACCTTGTAAGGGAGTTGGATACTCTTTAAAACGTTCTCCTCGAAAATCTTCTTCAGTAAATCTATAAGCCTGAAGCATGGTTCCCATTGCTCCATCGAGTACGAGAATTCGTTTTTGTATTTCTTTATAAATGTTTGACATTCCTGATATTTTAGAGTAGAAGTTATCAGGAAAAGAGGAAAGTTCTTTCCGTTATCTCTCTTGCACTACTATATGTAAAATAGTAATGAAGTAGAATTTAGCACCTTCTTTGTTTACACAAAGGGTTGCTAAGGTTTCAACGGGTCTAATCCCTCCACCTTTCTTGATAACATTCGTATTAAATTAATGAACTAAAGTGCAAATAAACAATTTTTTTTTTAATAATTATATAAGTTAGATGATAAATATCTATCACCAATATCACAAATAATAGCTACAATAATACCTTCTTCTATTTTTTCTGCAACTTGAAGGGCAACGTGTACTGCACCACCACTACTCATACCTCCAAAAACACCTTCTTGACTTGCTAATTTACGAGTCATATTACGTGCTTGATTTTCACTTACTTCAATAACTTCATCAACTTTAGATCTATCAAAAATTTTAGGTAAATACTCTTTTGACCATTTTCTAATTCCTGGTATACTAGATCCATCTGTTGGCTGAGCTCCAATAATTTTAATATTAGGGTTTTGCTCTTTTAAATACGTAGAAACACCCATTATAGTTCCTGTAGTACCCATTGCTGAAACGAAATGACTTACTTCACCTTCTGTGTCTTTCCAAATTTCAGGTCCTGTTGTTTTATAATGTGCTTTCCAATTATCATTATTTTCAAATTGATTTAACATAAAATACCCTTTTTTATAGCGTAATTTCTGTGCTAAATCTCTAGAACCTTCTATACCTTCTTCTTTTGGAGTTAACAATACTTCTGCCCCATAAGCTTTCATTGTTTTAACACGTTCTTCTGTTGCGTTTTCGGGCATTACTAAGGTCATGTGTAAACCTAATACTTTTGATATAAAAGCTAATGCAATACCTGTGTTTCCACTAGTTGCCTCTACCAAATGATCTCCTTTTTTAATATTTCTTCGGTTTAAAGCCTCCAAAATCATATTATAAGCAGCCCTATCTTTAACGCTACCTCCAGGATTATTTCCTTCTAATTTTAAAAAAAGACGTACACCTTTTTTGTCAAGAATATTGCTTACCTCTATTAAAGGGGTATTTCCAACAAAGTCTGTTATTTTTTTTGCCTTCATAATTTAAGCTTTGTCTAATGAAACAATTTTATTTTTCGATTGATATATAACTAATGATTTTGGTGGAACTGATTCTGTTACACATACATTAGCTCCTATTATACTATTTTTACCTATAATAACATCACCTCCTAAAATAGTAGCATTTGCATAAATAATAACATTATTTTCTATTGTAGGATGTCTTTTCGTTTCCGCTAAACTCTTTTTTACTTGTATACCACCTAAAGTAACTCCTTGATATATTTTTACATTATTTTTAATCAATGTTGTTTCGCCTATTACAATACCCGTAGCATGATCTATAAAAAATGAATCTCCTATAGTTGCTCCTGGATGAATATCTGTACCAGTTAATCCATGCGCATACTCGCTCATCATTCTAGGTAATGTAGGTACATTCAACTTATATAATTCATGACTAAGACGATATACTGCTATTGCATGAAAACCTGGGTATGCTAAATAAACTTCTTCTAGACTTTTAGCTGCCGGATCAGTTTGCTCAAAAGCAATTGCGTCTAAATCTAGTTTTTTTCTTATATCAGGTAATTTACTTTGAAATAGCAACCAATTATTAGTAGCATCAGCTATTTTTAATCGTTTTGCTATTTCAAAGAAATTTTGTTCTATACTTTGTTTATTATTATTTTTAAACTCTTGGTCAAACAACGCGTAAAATATCTTTTTTGTAAAAACCTCAACAGTGTCTTTTAAACAAATATTATAGTTTTTTAAGGCTGTTTCCTCTATTATTTTACTCATTTTACATCTCTGGTGCTAATTCTACTTCTAACCCGTCTAATTCTGTTGTTATTTGAATTTGACAACCTAAACGGCTATTATCTTCTACATAAAATGCCTCTGCTAACATAGCATCTTCATCATCTGTAATTTCAGGCAATACGTGTGCCGATTTAATATAACATTGACAAGATGCACACATTGCCATACCTCCACAAACTCCAATAGTACCTTCTTCTGCTAATTCATAAGAACGAACTATTTCCATTAAGTTCATGGCCATGTCGGTTGGTGCTATAACTTCGTGTTTTACACCTTTTCGGTCTGTTATATTTATGGTAATGTCTGACATTATATTTTTAGAGTAAAATTATGATTTTATTTTGAGATTCAATGAAATTAATTTATAGCTTTTACAACAGCTTTAGGCGCTTCTTTTTTAGTACCATCAAACCCTTGAATTCCACCAACTGTAGTATACTTCATTACATACTTTTTGTTTGGATGAATTAACTGATAAGCACTTTGACACATTAATGTAGCCTCATGAAAACCACATAAAATTAATTTTAATTTACCAGGATACGTATTTACATCTCCAATTGCATAAATACCTGGTATGTTAGTTTGATAATCTAAAGAGTTATTAACTTTTATCGCATTTTTTTCTATCTCTAACCCCCAATTTGCAATAGGTCCTAATTTTGGTGATAACCCAAAAAGAGGTATAAAATGATCAGCATCAACAATAAAAGGCTCTTCTCCCTTTCTTTCAACTGCTAGCCCTGCAACTTTATCTTTACCTAAAATTCCTTTTATTTCTGCAGGTGTAATTAAATTTATTTTTCCAAGATCTTTTAACTCTTGTACTTTATCTACAGAATCTAAAGCACCACGGAATTCATTTCGCCTATGGACTAAAGTAACTTCTGATGCAATATCAGATAAGAAGATAGACCAATCTAAAGCAGAGTCTCCTCCTCCGGCAATTACCACTTTTTTATTTCTATACAACTCTGGGTCGCGTATAATATACTCAACACCTTTATCTTCAAAATCAGCTATATTTTGCAAAGGTGGCTTACGTGGTTCAAAACTACCTAAACCTCCTGCTATTGCTACAACTGGCGCCTGGTGTTTTGTTCCTTTATTTGTAGTTACAATAAACGATCCGTCTTCTTGTTTCTCTATAGTTTCTGCACGCTCTCCTAAGGTAAAACCTGGCTCAAATTGTTTAATTTGTTCCATTAATTTATGAGTTAAGTCACCTGCTAAAATTTCAGGATATGCTGGAATATCATAAATTGGTTTTTTAGGATAAATCTCCGAACATTGCCCCCCTGGTTGTGGTAATGCATCAATTAAATGACAACGTAATTTTAACAATCCTGCTTCAAAAACAGTGAACAACCCTGTTGGTCCTGCTCCAATAATTAATATGTCTGTTTGTATCATTTTACTTTATTTTTTCTACTAAACTTTTAGTAAATTCATTTAATGTTTCAACTTTGTATTCAAAATCTCCTTTTATTGTTTTTCTATACTCATTTAGGTTTTTCACTAAATCATCAATATTATCAGGAATTACTTCTTCAAAAAACTGACGTAATCTTTTAGCTGTTGTAGGAGATTTTCCATTGGTAGAAATTGCTATTTTCACGTTTCCTTTTGTTACAATTCCACCCATATAAAAATCACAATATGGTGGATTATCTGCTACATTTACCAAAATAGTTCTTTCCTTACAATCTTTATAAACCTGTAGATTAACTTCTACAACATCAGTTGTTGCAATTACAATATTTTTTTTAGATAAATATGTTTCGTTATAATTATCTGTTATCATTTTAACAGCAAATTTATTAGCTATTTTTTTTGTTTCCTCTCTAAAAAAAGGAGAAACCATTACTACTTTTGAAGTAGGACTTGATTTTAATAAAAAAGATAACTTTTCAAGTGCTACAAAACCTCCTCCAACAATTAGTATTTCTAACTCTTTAGTTTTTAAAAAGATTGGATATAAATTATTCCTATCATCACTCATTCTTTTTGTTTTAAAATACTTAACCTTTTATTTTTTCAATTATTCTTGTAAATTTTTTATTAGTAGGGTAAATTCTATTTTTAGTCATGTTATTGGTAACAAGTGCTACTAAAAGTAAAATAAGCGTTCCACTTAAAACAGGTGATAATACATACAAGTAACCTAATGCTTTTATTTTTTCAGTTCCTATTATTGCAATCAATGCTGTAGCTCCTCCTGGTGGATGTAATGTTTTTGTATACTGCATTAATATTATTGAAACTGACACTGCTAATGGTGCTGTAACCCAAATAATATTAGGCATAAAACTGTGTATACTAACCCCAACTATTGCAGACAATACATGACCTCCTATAAAATTTCTTGGCTGAGCTAACGGACTTTGAACTGCTCCATAAATTAAAACACAAGATGCACCAAATGAACCTATTAAAAAAATATTTTCTAGCTCTGAAAAGTAAAAAGATTGTATCAGTGCAATCGAACCTATACCTATAAAAGCACCAATAAAAGACCATAAACTCTCTATATAATCAAAAGATGTTTCTTTATAAAGAACATATTTTGTTACCCTTATAGTTCTTTTTACTTTTTTTTGCATCCTTAATAATTTTACCTTTCAAAACTAATTAAAAAACTTTTACAGCTGTATTATTTTGTATATTATTTAATATTTCTCTATGTTTTACAACCTCTCCTAATACAATAATTGCAGGATTAGCTAATTCATTTTCAAATACAACTTGCTCAATGGTATCTACGGTACCTATTCCAATTTTTTCATTTTTAGTTGTACCATTTTGAATAATAGCTACTGGTAAATTGTTTTTATTTTCTTTTTGAAATATTTTTACAATTTCTGATAACTTACCCATTCCCATTAAAATAACAATTGTTGCGCTCGATTTTGCAGCTAACGCAACATCATTTGAAATTAAATGTTGTTTTGTTGTACCTGTTATTACCCAAAAACTTTCTGAATATCCACGTTTTGTTAACGGTATATTTTGTGATGCTGGAACGGCTAATGATGATGAAATTCCTGGAACAATAGCTACTTCTACACCAAATTGAGATGCATATTCCATTTCTTCAGATCCACGTCCAAAAATAAAAGGATCACCTCCTTTTAAACGCACCACATGACCATGTGATTTAGCTCGAGCTACAATTAATTCATTAATTTGCTCTTGCTGATACCTGTAACAACCTCTTCGTTTTCCTACGAAAATAACTTCTGCCTTAGGGTTTATGTATGATAACAATTCGTCATTAACCAAAGCATCATATAAAACAACATCTGCTTGTTTTAAAACTTTAACTGCTTTTAAAGTTATTAAATCAACATCACCAGGCCCTGCACCAACTACGGTTAATTTCGGTAAATTTCTCATTGTCAATTACTTATTTAATTTTCTAATGCTAATTTTCTGTAAGAATCTACTGCTTTGTAAAAGGCTTTTGTATTTGCTAAATATTCGCTAGCAAATGCTTCAGTAGGTTCGTTTTCTTTTAATTGATAAACAAATTCAGTAAAAGAAGTTGATACAACAGGTAACGTAATTTTGTTTGTATCAATAAATACTTTATCAAAATTAGTTACAATTCCTGCTTGTGTATTTGTTTTTTCTCCTTCAGCTGTTAATAAAGCTTTTGCTGTATTAATAATTGCTGAATATGAGTGATAAATACTATCTGACCATTGTTTTTCATTCAAAGCTGCACCTGCATTTTCAATTTTCTCTTCACTTTCAAATAAAAGTGTAGCGATTAAATCGATAACAACACCAGCACATTCACCTACTCCAATAGCTTTTACATAATTTTTATCATGTCCCCAATCAATAAAATCATCTTGAGTTAAGTTTGTTGTATCTGATAAATGCTTTAATGAATCATAGAAATAAGTTTTACCTTTTCTATCATAATAAGCTAAGAAATCTTCATCCTCATCTTTATTATTTTCAAAATCATTTAATAAAATACGTAAAGATTCTGGACCTCTTTTACTAGGTATCTTTACTAATTTATCAGAAAAACGACCTTTCCCATCACCAATAACACCACCACCAATTAAAACTTGTAAAGCAGGTGCTAATAAATTACCTACTTTTACAGACATTCCTTGAAAACCAATGTGAGCCATATTATGTTGACCACAAGCATTCATACATCCACTAATTTTAATAGCAAGCTCTTTGTTGTTTACATAATCAGGATATTCCGATTTTAAAACACGCTCTAATTCTGCAGCAATACCTGTACTACTAGAAATACCTAAGTTACAAGTATCTGTTCCAGGACAAGCTGTAATATCATTTAAGCTATTGTAACCTGCTTCTGTAAATCCTAACTTATTTAATTCTGTATAAAAGAAAGGTAATGATTCTTCACGGATATGACGAATTAATATGTTTTGACGTAAAGTAAAACGTAATTCATTTGCTCCGTATTTTTTAATTAAATCAGCTAATAAACGCGCTTTATCAGTATAAAAATCACCTAAATGAACTTTAATTCCAATAGCAAATAAACCTTCTTGCTTTTGTTTGATGACGTTTGACTGTTTCCATTTATTATAGCTTTCTTCATCATCGATAGTTACTGAAGGAATTTCAGCAGTTTCAAATGTGATTTCTTGCTCAAAAGCAGTAGTATCTACTGTATAAGTGCTATATGAAAATGATTTTTGTTCTTCTTTAACTAATTGTAAAAAAGCTTCAACACCTAAATCTTTTATTAAAAATTTTAAACGTGCTTTTGCTCTTTTAGCACGCTCACCATGTCTATCAAATACACGTAAAACACCTTCAATAGTAGGTATTAATAAATCAGCTTGTAAGAATTCATAAATTACATCAGCATGACGAGGCTGTGAACCTAATCCACCACCTAATAATACTTTGAATCCTTTAACATCTTTACCATCAATATTTTTTATTTTGGCAATAAATCCTAAATCATGCATAAAACTCAAAGCGGTATCATCATCCGTAGCTGAAAATGACATTTTGAATTTTCTACCCATTTCTTGACAAATAGGGTTTCTTAAGAAAAACTTAAAAGTAGCATCTGCATACGGAGATACATCAAAAGGTTCATCTACATCAATACCTGCTGTTTCTGATGCTGTTACATTACGTACAGCATTACCACAAGCTTCACGTAAAGTGATATCATCTTTTTCTAACTGTGCCCATAATTCTGGGGTTCTATCTAAACTCACATAGTGAATTTGAATATCTTGACGTGTTGTAATATGCAAACGACCACGAGAATACTCGTCTGAAACATCTGCTATTCTATGTAATTGTTCGCTACTAACTTTACCGTAAGGTAATTTAATACGAATCATTTGAACACCTAATTGACGTTGTCCGTAAACTCCTCTAGCTAATCGTAAACTACGAAAACGCTCTTCATCAATTTGTCCTTCTTTAAAAAGCTGGATTTTACGTTCTAATTCTAGAATATCTTTTTCTACAATTGGGTTCTCTATTTCTGATCTAAAACTTTGCATAATTTTATTACTTATCAGCTTGGTATAAGCATTATTATTTAATTGTGTAAAAACTTTTGTTTATCTAAAAGTTCTTCTTTTGTTTCAACGACTGCATCATCTGGTACACAACAATCAACAGGACAAACAGCAGCACATTGTGGTTCTTCATGAAAACCTACACACTCTGTACATTTGTCTGGTGCTATAAAGTAAAACTCATCAGATACAGGCTCTTGTTCAGCATCTGCATCAACCGATTCACCGTTAGATAACTTTATATTTCCTTTTAATGAGGTTCCTTCGTTATATTTCCATTCAACAGCACCTTCATAAATTGCTGTATTTGGGCATTCAGGTTCACAGGCTCCACAATTGATGCACTCATCGGTTATTATAATTGCCATAACTACTTATTCTTTTTAAATTATTGAATAAAACCTACTCCGGCTGTGTTATTCGTTTTTGGATCTATTAATATAAAAGAACCGTTTGCTTTATTTTTACTGTAACTGTCGAAAAATAACGGTTTACTTACTTTTAAAGAAACCTCACCTATTTCGTTTAATATTAATTCTGATGGATTTTCTTCTTTACCTGAAAAATCAGTTTTAATTATAGATGTTAAGGTATTAATTTTAGCTTTTACTTCATTAACACCATGTTTTATAATATATTTTGATGATGCTTGTAAAGGTGTTTTATCCATCCAACAAATTGTAGCATTCAATTCTTTTGCTATAGTTGGTTCTTCATTTTCTTTAACTAACATATCACCTCTACTTATATTAATATTATCTTCTAAGGTAATTGTAATAGAGCTTCCTCTTTTTACTTTTGAGTATTCTTTATCAAAAAACTGAATAGTTTTCACTTTTGATTTCGTTGCTGATGGTAATACTGTAATAGTATCTCCAACTGCTAAATCTCCTCCATAAATTTTCCCTGCATATCCTCTAAAATCGTGATATTCTTCAGTTTTAGGTCTAATAACTGTTTGAATAGGAAAACGTGTTTGAGACTCTTCTGCAACATCATCAAAATCTAAACTTTCTAAATGATTTAATAATGTTTCACCTTTATACCAAGACATTTGGTTTGATGGATCTACAACATTATCTCCTTTTAAGGCAGATATAGGAATAAATGTTAATTTTTGATTTTTATAAGCACTTTTACTTGCTAAATATTCTATTTCTTTTTTGATTTCGTTAAATTTTTCTTCTGAAAAATCTACTAAATCCATTTTATTAACAGCAATTACAACATCTTTAACTCTTAATAAAGTGTTGATAAAAAAGTGACGATACGTTTGCTCAACTACACCATTTCTAGCATCAATTAAAACAATTGATGCTTGTGAATTTGATGCTCCTGTAACCATGTTTCTAGTATACTCAATATGCCCTGGTGTGTCAGCAATAATGAAACTAGTTTTTGGTGTAGAAAAATAAATGTGTGCAACATCTATTGTAATTCCTTGTTCACGTTCAGCTACTAAACCATCTGTTGCTAATGAAAAATCTAAATAATCAAAACCTCTTTGCTTACTTTTATTTTTAATTGCTTCAAGCTTATCATCTGTTAATGATTTGGTATCATATAAAATACGACCAATTAAGGTGCTTTTACCGTCATCTACACTTCCTGCTGTTGCTATTTTTAATACGTTCATTTTATTATGCTATTGGCTTTTAGTAATACTACAAGCCTAGTTTGTATTCTTTTTAATTATATACTAATAAAATTATCAGTAAATTAAGTGGCTCTTTTATATTAAAAATAACCTTGTTGTTTACGTTTTTCCATGGCTGCTTCAGATCGTTTATCATCAATTCTAGCACCTCTTTCAGAAATGGTAGAAACTCTAATTTCAGATACTACTTTATCAATACTAACAGCGTCAGATAACACCGCTGCAGTACAAGACATATCTCCTACAGTACGAAAACGCACCATGCGCTCTTCAACAAGCTCATCTTCTTCACGGTAAACAACATCATCCTCAGCAGACCAAATCATACCATCACGAACAAATGTTTTTCTTTTATGAGCAAAGTAAATTGAAGGAATTTCAATAGATTCTTTTTGTATATAACTCCAAACATCTAATTCTGTCCAATTTGAAATAGGAAAAACACGTACGTTTTGCCCTAAATCAATTCTTCCATTTAAAATATCAAATAACTCAGGACGCTGATTTTTTTCATCCCATTGTCCAAAATCATCTCTTACAGAAAAAATACGTTCTTTAGCTCTTGCTTTTTCTTCATCTCTACGAGCACCACCGATACAAGCATCAAATCCGAATTCTTCAATTGCATCTAATAACGTTTCAGTTTGCAACATGTTTCTACTTGCGTATTTACCTGTTTCTTCTTTAACTTTTCCGTTATCAATATTATCTTGAACATTTCTTACAATTAATTCAACCCCTAATTCTTTAGCTAAACGATCTCTAAATTCAATTGTTTCAGGAAAGTTATGTCCTGTATCAATATGCATTAAAGGAAAAGGTATTTTAGCTGGATAAAATGCTTTTTGAGCAAGCCTAACTAATGTTATACTATCTTTTCCTCCAGAGAATAATAATACTGGTTTTTCAAACTGCGCAACAACTTCTCTAAATATATATATAGCTTCACTTTCTAATGCTCCTACTTTTATTGTATCTGTATTCATAATAATATTATTAGATATGTAAACCACATTCTCTGTTACTTTCTACTTTTGTTGGATCAAAATACTTAAATTCATTAGGTATTTTGTTTTCCGCTAAATAACCGTCTAAATCTTCATCAGACCAGTTATAAAATGGACTGACTTTTAAAGTTCCATCATTACTTTTAGATACAATATCAATACTATCTCTAAAAGCAGTTTGTCCTTTTCTTAAATTTGTAAACCAAACATCTGGTTTATGGATTTTCATAGCTCTTTTAAACGGCTCTAACTTTACTTGTTCGGTAAAGACAGCGTGTTTAGGATCTTCAATACTTGGCAAACCTAAAGTAACATTTCTATGAGCTACTGTTTGTTTAGGTACATATAACTGAATATTTAAGCCTAAACTATCAATTAAACTTTCAGCATGCTTATATGTTTGAGGTGTATTATAACCAGTATCACACCATATAACCTCTATATCCTTTTTTACAGAAGAAACAGCTTGTAGAATAGCGCCTTCATAAGGTCTAAAATTAGTTGTTACAACTGCTTTTTGGGCAATAGAAAGTGCCCATTCAATAATTTTTTTAGGACTTAATTTTGCTAAGTCTTTATTTACTTTTTCTAAATTTAATTCTACACTCATTATTTTCCCCATTTTATTTTATTCCAAACTCTTTCATGAAAAAAGTATAAAACCATTTTTGTTACCAACTCTATGCTTCCTATAGAAAATGCAAGTGATAATTCACCTGTTATCAACCAAGAAATTATAACAGTATCTATAGTACCTATTATTCTCCAACTTATAGATTTAACAACACTTCTTATTGGATTTTCAGAAGTATTATCAACTTTTTCTGGTTTCTTATTTTTTATTAATTGCTCTATAATCATTTCAAAATACTATTTCCCTATCGGGTAACTAGGTTTTAATATTCGACAAATGTATCACTTCATTTTGAATCAAAAAAGAAAAAAGAGGAAATTCACAAAAGAATAATATTTGTACTATATTAAACTAAATCAGCAAGGGTATTGTTTTTTAATACTTGAAGTGTATTATCTCTAACCTGTATCATAAGTTTATGCACTGAACAAGCATCTTCATCAGGGCAATCACTACATTTTTCATAATAATTTAAACTAACACAAGGTAACATAGCTATTGGACCTTCTAAAGTTCTAATAACATCTGTCATATTAATTTCTGATGCTTCTTTTAACATATAATAACCACCTCCCTTACCTTTTTTAGCACCCAAAAATCCTGCTTTCCGTAAAGTTAGTAGTATACTTTCTAAAAATTTATGCGATATGTTTTCACTTAAAGAAATAGTAGCTATTTGTACTTTTGATCCTTTTTCTTGCCTAGCAATAAATGTTAAGGCTTTTATACCGTATTTTGTTTTTTTAGAAAGCATACCACAAAAATACACTTTTTATTTAGTTCTTAATTTTCTAAAGCTTGTTTTAAATCATTAACAATATCTGATACATTTTCTAAACCTACAGAACACCGTACAAGGCCATCAGTAATACCAACCTCTAACCTATCTTGAATACTTAGTTTACTGTGAGTAGTAGATGCTGGATGCGTAACTATTGTTCTTGTGTCACCTAAATTAGCTGACAAGGAACACATTTTTATAGTATTTAAAAAATTACGTCCGGCTTCAATACCTCCATTTATTTCAAAAGCAACAATATTTCCTCCTAATCGCATTTGTTTTTTTGCTACTTGATATTTTGGATGTGATTTTAAAAATGGATACTTAACCAAGTTCACTTTTGGATGTGTTTCTAAAAACTCAGCAACTTTAAATGCATTTTCACAATGTTTCTCTACACGAATACTTAATGTTTCTAAACTTTTAGATAATACCCAGGCATTAAAAGGAGACATTGCAGGACCTGTATTTCTTGAAAATAAATAAATTTCGCGAATTAAATCTGCCCTACCAACAGTTATCCCTCCTAAAACTCTTCCTTGGCCATCAATTAATTTTGTTGCCGAATGTATTACTAAATCTGCTCCAAAATCAATAGGGGTTTGTAAATATGGTGTAGCAAAACAATTATCTATCACTAGTAATAGATTATGTTTTTTTGCTATTTTAGCCAGTAATTCTAAATCAATAATATCTACTGCCGGATTAGTTGGAGTTTCAGCATATAATATTTTTGTATTTGGCTGAATTAACCCTTCAATTTTTTCAACTTCTGTTATCTTAAAATAACTAGTTTCAATATTCCATTTTGGAAAATATTTGGTAAATAAACTATGTGTTGATCCGAATACAGATCTACAAGATACAATATGATCTCCAGCACTTAATAAAGCTCCAAAAGTAGAAAATACAGCTGCCATACCTGTAGCAAAAGCATATCCTGCTTCTGCTTTTTCCATCGCTACAATTTTATTAACAAATTCAGTTGTATTTGGATTAGAAAAACGACTGTATAAATTTTTCTCTTTTTCCTCTGCAAAAGAAGCACGCATATCTTCAGCATCATCAAACACAAAACTAGAAGTTAAATATAACGGTGTAGAATGTTCAGAAAATTGTGTACGTTCTATTTGTGTTCTTATCGCTTGGGTTTCAAAATTTTTACTCATATTTATTTTATAAATCTAGATTATACAATAACCTAGTACATTTTTAAATAATACTTAATGTCTAATTATTGTTTTTTGCTAATCTTAAAATATCACCAAAAACTCCTCTTGCAGTTACACTTGCTCCTGCACCAGCTCCCTGAATAACAATTGGTTGTTCACCATAAGATTCTGTATATATTTCGAAAATAGCATCTGACCCTTTTAAACTACCTAACGGTGAACTTATTGGCACCGAAACTAATTTTACCTCTAAATTTCCTTTTGTTTTAGATAAATCTCCTGATAAATCACCAATATATCGCAATACATGCGTTGGTTCTTGAGCTTCTTTTTTATCTTGAAAAGTTTTATTTAAGGCTTTTAAATTTAATAAAAATTCTTCAGATGGAGTTTCTCTAAATTCTTTTGGTATTAAATTTTCAATAATAATGTCATCAAATTCATTTTCTAAATCTAATTCTCTTGCTAAAATCAATAATTTTCTAGCAACATCATTTCCACATAAATCTTCTCTAGGATCTGGCTCGGTAAATCCTTGATCAATAGCTTCTTGAAGTGTTTCAGAAAAAGCTACATCATCCGCAGAAAAAGTGTTAAATAAATAACTTAATGACCCTGAAAAAACACCTCTAATTCGAGTAATATTTTCCCCTGAATCATGTAATAATTTAATCGTATCAATTAAAGGTAAACCTGCTCCTACATTTGTTTCGTATAAGTATGATTTATTATTCACCTCTAAAGTATTTCGTAACTCTTTATAAAAACTATGCGCTACTGTATTTGCTATTTTATTTGAAGATACTAAATCGAAACCTGCTTCGATTAAAGGAATATAATTTTCAATAAAATCTCCACTAGCGGTATTATCTACAGCTATTAAATTTCCTAAATGATGTTGTTTTGCAAAATCGATAATAGTATTTATAGACGATACATCTGTACTATTTTCTAAATCTTCTGCCCAATTTTCATCAATTCCTTTCTGATTTAATAAAACCTTTTTAGAACCTGCTATTGCAAAAATATTTAACTGTATTTTCTTTCTTTCTAATACTGATTTTGTATTCTCTATAATCTGATTAATTAATGTACCACCAACTAAACCTTTACCAAAAATAGCTAAATTTATTTTTTTAGCAACTCCAAAAACTTGTCCGTGAATTACATTTAATGCTTTATTTAGTTGTTCTTTTTTTACAACTAAACTTACATTTTTACCAGAAATAGTATTATTAAATAATAAAGGAACTATCTGATTTTTAATTAAAGCATTATATGGTAAATGAAATTCACTTAAATCTTGACCAACAATTGATATAACAGAAACATCATCAACAATCGATATTTGATTTACATCTTTTGTGTAAAAATCTCCTTCAAATTCTTGCTCTAAAGCCTTAACAGCCTCTTGAGCTTTATTTTTACTAATAACTAAACCAATACCTCTTTCAGATGATCCTTGCGAAATAATACTTACACTAATACCATTATTACTTAAAGCTCTAAAAATACGTGCATCTACACCTACTTTACCCAATAAACCTCTACCCTCAAAGTTTAGTAAGGCTACGTTATCTAAAACAGATAATGATTTTATACCTTTTGAACTTGATTTAGATGTAATTAAAGTTCCTTTGTCTTCAGGCTTAAAAGTATTTAAAATACGTAAGTTAATATTTTTTTCTAATAAAGGTATAATTGTTTTTGCATGTAAAATATTAGCTCCAAAATTTGCTAATTCGTTAGCTTCAGAAAAAGATAATTCTTCTATTTTTTTAGCGTCAGCAACTAAATCAGGATTTGCCGTAAAAATACCATCAACATGTGTATAATTTTGCAATTCACCTGCATCTAAAAAATTTGCTAATAACGAAGCCGTATAATTACTACCATTTCTACCTAAAGTAGTTGTTTCACCTTTTGAATTAGAAGCTATAAAACCTGTTACAATATTTATAACATCTTGATTATTTTTAAAATAAGCAACAACATTATCTTTTGATTTATTTATAATTGGTTGAGCATTTCCAAAATTATCATCTGTTTTTATTAACGTTCTCGCATCTGTAGCAATTGCTTTTATGCCTTTTTGCTTTAATAGTTCGGTTATTGTTTTTATTGATAAAAGCTCTCCTTGTGCTAAAACTTCATCTTTTATTTTCTCACTAAAATCGCCTAATAAACTAACTCCTTCAAAAAGTTTTTCTAAACGAGTAAATTCTGATGAAAAATCAACTAATGGTGTTAATTTTGATTGCTCATATTTAAAAGCTTCAAATTGCTCTTGATATGCTATATTTTTTGCCGCTTTATTTAAAATACCCTCTAGCTCATTGGTAGCATTGCCTCTTGCTGAAACTACAATAGCTATATTTTCTTGATTATTTACTTTTTCTTCAATAATAGAAATTACATTGCTAATTCCGTTATTTGCTAACGATTTTCCACCAAACTTTAATATTTTCATTTTTCTTTTTTTTGAATTTGGATTAAAAACAGGAGTAAGTATTTTTTCTAATTGTTCATATTCAATCAAAAAAGCATCATGACCATGTACTGAGTTTATCTCGTTATAAGTTACATTTGAATTTACTAATGCTAGTTCTTTTTGGGTTTCTCTATTTTCTTCAGCTGTGAAAAACAAATCCGAATCAACACCAATAATATGAATATCAGCTTCTATTTTTTCTAAAATTTCTAAATTATTACCACCTTTAGTAACATCAATTGTTTTTAATAATTGATTCATTAATTTATAAGAAGCTAACTGATAACGTTCTTGTAATTTTTTACTGTGATGTAATAACCAACTTTCTACATTAAATATTTTTTGTTCTTCATTTTTAGAACGATGAAAACGTTCTTTAAATGATTTTGGTGTTCTATAACACAACATTGCATGCATACGAGCATCATGTACAGGATTACTTGAATTAATTAAAAACTGTTCTTGTATTTGACAGTTAGCTATTAACCAATCGGTAGATTTCCAATCGGTAGCTATTGGTATTAATTTTTGTGTTATTTTAAGATTTATAACTGCCATTTCCCAAGCAATTCCTCCTCCTAAAGAACCACCTATTAAGGCAAATAATTCTTTTATATTAAGTTTTTCTAATCCTTTTAAAAATATATTTGCTATATCTCTAGCTATAAAATCTTTATAATTATCTATTAAAAAACTATCATACCCATTTCCAGGAATATTGAAACATAAAACAGAATACATAGCTGTATCAATAGCTTTATTTTTTCCTATTAAATCTTTCCACCAACCATCTTTTGGATCAGCAACATTACTATTACCTGTTAATGCATGATTAATTAATATTACAGGAGCAGTCCCTAACTCTTTACCAAAAACCTCATAACTTAAAGGAATTTTATCAAAGAAAAGACCACGCTCGGTGGTAAAGTTTACAATATCTATATGAGGTAAATTATTTGTCAAGATGATGTATTTTAAATATAAAAACGAATGATTTATAGGAACGTAATTTCACTTAAAAAAAGAGAAAGTTCAATACACTCGTTTTATAAAATTGTTATTTTATATTTTAGAAAAAGATGCTTTCAAATCTGCTTTCAAATCTTCTAGATCTTCTAATCCTACAGATAAACGAATTAAGTCATTAGTAACTCCTGCACTTTCTTGCGCTTCTTCGCTTAACTGTTGATGTGTTGTACTTGCTGGATGAATAATTAAAGATTTTGTATCTCCAATATTTGCTAATAATGAGAAAAGCTTTGTATTATCAGCAATTTTTTTAGCTGCTTCATAACCGCCTTTTACACCAAATGTTACAATACCACTTTGTCCTTTTGGTAGGTATTCATCGGCTAAAGTTTTATATTTACTACTTTCTAATCCTGGATAATTAACCCAAGTTACTTCACTTTGTGCTTCTAGCCAATTTGCTAAATCCAAAGCATTTTCACTGTGTTTTTTTATTCTGATGTTTAAGGTTTCTAATCCTTGAATAATATTAAACGCATTGGTAGGGCTTAATGCGCCTCCAAAATCACGTAATCCTTCTAAAATCAATTTAAAAGTATAAGAAGCAGCACCTAAAACATCATTATAAACTAAACCATGATATCCTGCTGATGGCTCAGTAAATTCAGGAAATTTACCATTAGCCCAATTAAAAGTTCCTGCATCAATAATTGCTCCACCTAAAGAATTTCCATGTCCACCTATATATTTGGTTAAGGAATGTATTACAATATTTGCACCATGTTCTATCGGATTTAATAAAGCTGGTGTAGCAACTGTATTATCTACAATAAAAGGAACCTCTGCTTTTTTTGCATGTGTTGAAATTGCGTTTAAATCTAATACATCCAATTTAGGATTTCCTAATGATTCTACAAAAAAGGCTCTTGTATTTTCTTGTACTGCTTCTGCAAAATTATCTGGATTAGAAGCATCAACAAAAGTAGTTGTAATACCTAACCTTGGTAAAGTTACATTTAATAAATTGTATGTTCCGCCATATAAACTACTTGAAGCAACAATATGATCTCCTGCTTTTAGTAACGTAAGTAACCCTGTAGAAATAGCTGCAGTACCTGAAGCAAAAACAACAGCTCCTATTCCACCTTCTAAACTAGCTAAACGTTCTTGTAAAATTTGATTAGTAGGGTTATTTAAACGTGTGTAAATAAAACCTAATTCTTTTAATGAAAATAGGTTTGCTGCATGATCAGAATCATTAAAAACATACGATGTTGTTTGATAAATAGGAACAGCTCTTGTACCTGCTGTTTGTTTAACATTGTGTCCTGCGTGCAACGCGTTGGTTGCGAAATTTTGTATACTCATTTTTCTTGTTTTTTTGAGATAATAAAAAATTAAAACAAAAGTCAAATACATCAATAATTTTGATGTGCTTAGCTTAATAGAAAAATGTTATAAAGAATTATAACAATTACAGATGAGTAATTGTTT
>NZ_OZ208414.1:1155000-1162500 GCF_964507685.1 Tenacibaculum aestuariivivum | reverse complement strand
ATACACAGTATAAGTGGTAGGGGAGCATTCTATTTGCGCCGAAGGTGTTCTGTAAGGGATGCTGGAGCGGATAGAAAAGAAAATGTAGGCATAAGTAACGATAAAGGGGGCGAGAAACCCCCTCACCGAAAGACTAAGGTTTCCTCAGCGATGCTAATCAGCTGAGGGTTAGTCGGGTCCTAAGGCGAATCCGAAGGGAGTAGTCGATGGATAACAGGTTAATATTCCTGTACTTCTTATAATTGCGATGGGGTGACGGAGTAATGAAAGCACCGCGAACTGACGGAATAGTTCGTTGAAACATGTAGCTATTGGAACTGTAGGCAAATCCGCAGATCTAGGTGAAATGTGATAGTACAACAAATCTTCGGATGCGTTGATAGTGTGCCTAAAGGCTTCCAAGAAAAACCTCTAAGCTTCAGATTATAAGAACCCGTACCGTAAACCGACACAGGTAGTTGGGATGAGAATTCTAAGGTGCTCGAGTGATTCATGGCTAAGGAACTAGGCAAAATAGACCCGTAACTTCGGGAGAAGGGTCGCCCATCTTCGGATGGGCCGCAGTGAAAAGGTCCAGGCGACTGTTTATCAAAAACACAGGGCTTTGCTAAATTGAAAGATGATGTATAAGGCCTGACACCTGCCCGGTGCTGGAAGGTTAAGTGGAGTTGTTAGCTTCGGCGAAGCAATGAAATGAAGCCCCAGTAAACGGCGGCCGTAACTATAACGGTCCTAAGGTAGCGAAATTCCTTGTCGGGTAAGTTCCGACCTGCACGAATGGTGCAACGATCTGGACACTGTCTCAGCCATGAGCTCGGTGAAATTGTAGTATCGGTGAAGATGCCGATTACCCGCAGCGGGACGAAAAGACCCCGTGAACCTTTACTATAGCTTCGTATTGGTTTTGGATAAGTAATGTGTAGGATAGGTGGGAGACTATGAAGCGGCGTCGCTAGGCGTTGTGGAGTTGTCCTTGAAATACCACCCTTTGCTTATCTAGAATCTAACTCAGCAATGAGAACAGTGCGTGGTGGGTAGTTTGACTGGGGTGGTCGCCTCCAAAAGAGTAACGGAGGCTTCTAAAGGTTCCCTCAGCACGTTTGGTAACCGTGCGTAGAGTGCAATGGCATAAGGGAGCTTGACTGAGAGACATACATGTCGATCAGGTACGAAAGTAGAGCATAGTGATCCGGTGGTTCCGCATGGAAGGGCCATCGCTCAAAGGATAAAAGGTACTCCGGGGATAACAGGCTGATCTCCCCCAAGAGCTCACATCGACGGGGGGGTTTGGCACCTCGATGTCGGCTCGTCACATCCTGGGGCTGGAGAAGGTCCCAAGGGTTGGGCTGTTCGCCCATTAAAGTGGCACGCGAGCTGGGTTCAGAACGTCGTGAGACAGTTCGGTCTCTATCTGCTGTGGGCGTTAGAAATTTGAGTGGATTTGACTTTAGTACGAGAGGACCGAGTTGAACTAACCTCTGGTGTATCTGTTGTTCCGCCAGGAGCATTGCAGAGTAGCTACGTTGGGAAGGGATAAGCGCTGAAAGCATATAAGCGCGAAACCCACCACAAGATGAGATTTCTTTAAAGGGTCGTGGAAGATTACCACGTTGATAGGCTATAGGTGTAAAGGCAGTAATGTCATAGCCAAGTAGTACTAATAACCCATAGGCTTATGTAGAAGTCTTGCGCTCGAAAGGGCGCAAGCGTAACTCTTTTGATAATTTACGATATGATTTTGCTAATATGTTAACTTATACAGTTGCAATATACTGAAACGATTTAAGGTGATTATCGCAATGGGGCTCACCTCTTTCCATCCCGAACAGAGAAGTTAAGCCCATTTGCGCCGATGGTACTGCCACTGGTGGGAGAGTAGGTCGTTGCCTTTCTTTTAAACCTCAATCTTTATAGATTGAGGTTTTTTTTTGCGCTAAACTGAAAATGTTAGGATAGGCATAGCTAAATTAGATAGTAAACTAAGCCCTCACAGATTTTAAAAAGCTGTGAGGGCTTTTTAGATACCTAAGAAGTGTTATATCCGTAAGAAATAATGAGGATAGGAAGGTAAAGTATTAGGTAAATTTGATAAAAAAGGATTTATTTATCTTTTAAAACATTGATTTTTCAGCAACAATTTCCCGCTTTCCGCATTCGCTTTTTTTGTTTTTTAAAATAAAAAAAGAAAAAAGAGCTCAAACAGATGTTTCAATCGGGGCTATGCATTAGATTACTTAACATTAAAAACTGCTATTTATTTAATTTTTTATTACTAAAAACAAAGAATTTTAAAAAATAAAAGAGGAATAAAGAGAGTTAAAAAAGTCTGATTTAACTTTAAATAATTAAAAAGAACAAATTAAAATAAAAAACATTGACTTTAAGTTATTGAAAAATAGGTAATTAAAAAACACTTTAAAAATAAACAAAAAAATGTACTTGCTGTTTCAATAAAAGGGTGTAGATTTGCAACCGCTAACGGAAAAACGAAAGTTTAAAAATTAGCAAAAGCTCATTAAAATATTGGTAAGTATCACATTAATAAAATGTAAAAAATAAGTTAAAAAAAGCTTGTTTAAAACAAAGTAAAGGATGTATATTTGCAACCGCTTTAAGAGAGCGTAACGATCAAGAGATTTTGGAAATGACGTTGATAAGTCAGTTAGTTCGATTCTAACGTTTCTACAAAAAGTCTGAGAAGATTAACGAGTTGAAAAATACTTGTTTGTGTCGACTCGACAAGTTCATTGAAAATATTGAAATTGACAGCGTAAACAAAGAGTAGAATAACCACGTTCTAATAATTTAGAACAAATTCTTTTGAAACTTATTCATTAATATTATTTACAATATACAATGAAGAGTTTGATCCTGGCTCAGGATGAACGCTAGCGGCAGGCTTAACACATGCAAGTCGAGGGGTAACATTGTGCTTGCACAGATGACGACCGGCGAACGGGTGCGTAACGCGTATAGAATCTGCCTTGTACAGGAGGATAGCCTTTAGAAATGAAGATTAACACTCCATAATGTATAGTTTCGGCATCGAAACTCTATTAAACATTTATGGGTACAAGATGACTATGCGTCCTATTAGCTAGATGGTAAGGTAACGGCTTACCATGGCAACGATAGGTAGGGGGTCTGAGAGGATTATCCCCCACACTGGTACTGAGACACGGACCAGACTCCTACGGGAGGCAGCAGTGAGGAATATTGGTCAATGGAGGCAACTCTGAACCAGCCATGCCGCGTGCAGGATGACTGCCCTATGGGTTGTAAACTGCTTTTATACAGGAAGAAACCGTGCTACGTGTAGCATCTTGACGGTACTGTAAGAATAAGGACCGGCTAACTCCGTGCCAGCAGCCGCGGTAATACGGAGGGTCCAAGCGTTATCCGGAATCATTGGGTTTAAAGGGTCCGCAGGCGGTCAATTAAGTCAGAGGTGAAAGCCCATCGCTCAACGATGGAACTGCCTTTGATACTGGTTGACTTGAGTTATACGGAAGTAGATAGAATAAGTAGTGTAGCGGTGAAATGCATAGATATTACTTAGAATACCGATTGCGAAGGCAGTCTACTACGTATATACTGACGCTCATGGACGAAAGCGTGGGGAGCGAACAGGATTAGATACCCTGGTAGTCCACGCCGTAAACGATGGATACTAGTTGTTGGACTTCGGTTCAGTGACTAAGCGAAAGTGATAAGTATCCCACCTGGGGAGTACGGTCGCAAGACTGAAACTCAAAGGAATTGACGGGGGCCCGCACAAGCGGTGGAGCATGTGGTTTAATTCGATGATACGCGAGGAACCTTACCAGGGCTTAAATGTGGTCTGACAGCTTTAGAGATAGAGTTTTCTTCGGACAGATCACAAGGTGCTGCATGGTTGTCGTCAGCTCGTGCCGTGAGGTGTCAGGTTAAGTCCTATAACGAGCGCAACCCCTATTTTTAGTTGCTAACAGGTTAAGCTGAGGACTCTAGAGAGACTGCCGGTGCAAACCGTGAGGAAGGTGGGGATGACGTCAAATCATCACGGCCCTTACGTCCTGGGCTACACACGTGCTACAATGGTATGGACAATGAGCAGCCACTGGGCGACCAGGAGCGAATCTATAAACCATATCACAGTTCGGATCGGAGTCTGCAACTCGACTCCGTGAAGCTGGAATCGCTAGTAATCGGATATCAGCCATGATCCGGTGAATACGTTCCCGGGCCTTGTACACACCGCCCGTCAAGCCATGGAAGCTGGGGGTGCCTGAAGTTCGTTACCGAGAGGAGCGACCTAGGGTAAAACTGGTAACTAGGGCTAAGTCGTAACAAGGTAGCCGTACCGGAAGGTGCGGCTGGAACACCTCCTTTCTAGAGAAAGATGGTGAGTTACAAAAGGGAAATTTTACTCTTTGCTGTTAATTTTAAAAAACACTAATAATAAGCTATTATAGTCTCGTAGCTCAGCTGGTTAGAGCGCTACACTGATAATGTAGAGGTCGGCAGTTCGAGTCTGCCCGGGACTACTAAGGTGTAAATTATTAGAAAGGAAATTCTAGAAATTAGAGGATTCGACATTCAAATTCTGAATAGTATTCTAGGGTTTATAATGGGGGATTAGCTCAGTTGGCTAGAGCGCTTGCCTTGCACGCAAGAGGTCATCGGTTCGACTCCGATATTCTCCACTAGGTAATGCCTAGGGATAAGTAAAATTATTCCAAGAGTATTGCAGGATTAAAGTTGATAAAATACTTATCAATGGTGATTCGCCATGTTCATTGACATATTGGTAAAATGATATCGTAAAGAAATCAAGATAGAGAAGTTAAATTATATTTAACAACAATATTTTTATAAAAATAAATAATTATAAAGAGCTCGTTCTAAACATTTATGTTTAGAGCAAAAAGTACAATAAGCTAAATAAGGGCGTATGGCGGATGCCTAGGCTTTCAGAGGCGATGAAGGACGCGATAAGCTGCGATAAGCTACGGGGAGGGGCACATACCTTATAATCCGTAGATTTCCGAATGGGGCAACCCGGTATGTTGAAGACATATCACCCGCAAGGGGGCAAACCCGGTGAACTGAAACATCTAAGTAACCGGAGGAAGAGAAAACAATAGTGATTCCGTTAGTAGTGGCGAGCGAACGCGGATTAGCCCAAACCAATGCTGTTACGGCAGTATTGGGGTTGTAGGGCTGCGAGATTAGAATCTTAGAGAACTAGAATTGTCTGGAAAGACAAACCAAAGATAGTGATAGTCTAGTATAGGTAATCGAAGATAATATAGCAGTACCCTGAGTAGTGCGGGACACGAGTAATCCTGTATGAATCCACCGGGACCATCCGGTAAGGCTAAATACTCCTGAAAGACCGATAGTGAACTAGTACCGTGAGGGAAAGGTGAAAAGAACCCTAAGTAAGGGAGTGAAATAGAACCTGAAACCGTACGCCTACAAGCGGTCGGAGCACATTAACTGTGTGACGGCGTGCCTTTTGCATAATGAGCCTACGAGTTACTGTTACTAGCAAGGTTAAGGATTTAAGGTCCGGAGCCGAAGCGAAAGCGAGTCTGAATAGGGCGAGTATAGTTAGTAGTAGTAGACGCGAAACCGAGTGATCTACCCATGGGCAGGTTGAAGCTGTAGTAACATACAGTGGAGGACCGAACCAGTTGACGTTGAAAAGTCTTTGGATGACCTGTGGGTAGGGGTGAAAGGCCAATCAAACTCGGAAATAGCTCGTACTCCCCGAAATGCATTTAGGTGCAGCGTTGAGCGAAAATTTTATAGAGGTAGAGCTACTGATTGGATGCGGGGGCTTCACCGCCTACCAATTCCTGACAAACTCCGAATGCTATAAAATGTTACTCAGCAGTGAGGGCATGGGTGCTAAGGTCCATGTCCGAGAGGGAAAGAACCCAGACCATCAGCTAAGGTCCCCAAATATATGTTAAGTTGAACTAACGAGGTGAAACTGCTTAGACAGCTAGGATGTTGGCTTGGAAGCAGCCATTCATTTAAAGAGTGCGTAACAGCTCACTAGTCGAGCGGTTTTGCATGGATAATAATCGGGCATAAACATATTACCGAAGCTATGGATTTATACACAGTATAAGTGGTAGGGGAGCATTCTATTTGCGCCGAAGGTGTTCTGTAAGGGATGCTGGAGCGGATAGAAAAGAAAATGTAGGCATAAGTAACGATAAAGGGGGCGAGAAACCCCCTCACCGAAAGACTAAGGTTTCCTCAGCGATGCTAATCAGCTGAGGGTTAGTCGGGTCCTAAGGCGAATCCGAAGGGAGTAGTCGATGGATAACAGGTTAATATTCCTGTACTTCTTATAATTGCGATGGGGTGACGGAGTAATGAAAGCACCGCGAACTGACGGAATAGTTCGTTGAAACATGTAGCTATTGGAACTGTAGGCAAATCCGCAGATCTAGGTGAAATGTGATAGTACAACAAATCTTCGGATGCGTTGATAGTGTGCCTAAAGGCTTCCAAGAAAAACCTCTAAGCTTCAGATTATAAGAACCCGTACCGTAAACCGACACAGGTAGTTGGGATGAGAATTCTAAGGTGCTCGAGTGATTCATGGCTAAGGAACTAGGCAAAATAGACCCGTAACTTCGGGAGAAGGGTCGCCCATCTTCGGATGGGCCGCAGTGAAAAGGTCCAGGCGACTGTTTATCAAAAACACAGGGCTTTGCTAAATTGAAAGATGATGTATAAGGCCTGACACCTGCCCGGTGCTGGAAGGTTAAGTGGAGTTGTTAGCTTCGGCGAAGCAATGAAATGAAGCCCCAGTAAACGGCGGCCGTAACTATAACGGTCCTAAGGTAGCGAAATTCCTTGTCGGGTAAGTTCCGACCTGCACGAATGGTGCAACGATCTGGACACTGTCTCAGCCATGAGCTCGGTGAAATTGTAGTATCGGTGAAGATGCCGATTACCCGCAGCGGGACGAAAAGACCCCGTGAACCTTTACTATAGCTTCGTATTGGTTTTGGATAAGTAATGTGTAGGATAGGTGGGAGACTATGAAGCGGCGTCGCTAGGCGTTGTGGAGTTGTCCTTGAAATACCACCCTTTGCTTATCTAGAATCTAACTCAGCAATGAGAACAGTGCGTGGTGGGTAGTTTGACTGGGGTGGTCGCCTCCAAAAGAGTAACGGAGGCTTCTAAAGGTTCCCTCAGCACGTTTGGTAACCGTGCGTAGAGTGCAATGGCATAAGGGAGCTTGACTGAGAGACATACATGTCGATCAGGTACGAAAGTAGAGCATAGTGATCCGGTGGTTCCGCATGGAAGGGCCATCGCTCAAAGGATAAAAGGTACTCCGGGGATAACAGGCTGATCTCCCCCAAGAGCTCACATCGACGGGGGGGTTTGGCACCTCGATGTCGGCTCGTCACATCCTGGGGCTGGAGAAGGTCCCAAGGGTTGGGCTGTTCGCCCATTAAAGTGGCACGCGAGCTGGGTTCAGAACGTCGT
>NZ_OZ208414.1:5000-10000 GCF_964507685.1 Tenacibaculum aestuariivivum | reverse complement strand
TCCAGCATCCCTTACAGAACACCTTCGGCGCAAATAGAATGCTCCCCTACCACTTATACTGTGTATAAATCCATAGCTTCGGTAATATGTTTATGCCCGATTATTATCCATGCAAAACCGCTCGACTAGTGAGCTGTTACGCACTCTTTAAATGAATGGCTGCTTCCAAGCCAACATCCTAGCTGTCTAAGCAGTTTCACCTCGTTAGTTCAACTTAACATATATTTGGGGACCTTAGCTGATGGTCTGGGTTCTTTCCCTCTCGGACATGGACCTTAGCACCCATGCCCTCACTGCTGAGTAACATTTTATAGCATTCGGAGTTTGTCAGGAATTGGTAGGCGGTGAAGCCCCCGCATCCAATCAGTAGCTCTACCTCTATAAAATTTTCGCTCAACGCTGCACCTAAATGCATTTCGGGGAGTACGAGCTATTTCCGAGTTTGATTGGCCTTTCACCCCTACCCACAGGTCATCCAAAGACTTTTCAACGTCAACTGGTTCGGTCCTCCACTGTATGTTACTACAGCTTCAACCTGCCCATGGGTAGATCACTCGGTTTCAGCGTCTACTACTACTAACTATACTCGCCCTATTCAGACTCGCTTTCGCTTCGGCTCCGGACCTTAAATCCTTAACCTTGCTAGTAACAGTAACTCGTAGGCTCATTATGCAAAAGGCACGCCGTCACACAGTTAATGTGCTCCGACCGCTTGTAGGCGTACGGTTTCAGGTTCTATTTCACTCCCTTACTTAGGGTTCTTTTCACCTTTCCCTCACGGTACTAGTTCACTATCGGTCTTTCAGGAGTATTTAGCCTTACCGGATGGTCCCGGTGGATTCATACAGGATTACTCGTGTCCCGCACTACTCAGGGTACTGCTATATTATCTTCGATTACCTATACTAGACTATCACTATCTTTGGTTTGTCTTTCCAGACAATTCTAGTTCTCTAAGATTCTAATCTCGCAGCCCTACAACCCCAATACTGCCGTAACAGCATTGGTTTGGGCTAATCCGCGTTCGCTCGCCACTACTAACGGAATCACTATTGTTTTCTCTTCCTCCGGTTACTTAGATGTTTCAGTTCACCGGGTTTGCCCCCTTGCGGGTGATATGTCTTCAACATACCGGGTTGCCCCATTCGGAAATCTACGGATTATAAGGTATGTGCCCCTCCCCGTAGCTTATCGCAGCTTATCGCGTCCTTCATCGCCTCTGAAAGCCTAGGCATCCGCCATACGCCCTTATTTAGCTTATTGTACTTTTTGCTCTAAACATAAATGTTTAGAACGAGCTCTTTATAATTATTTATTTTTATAAAAATATTGTTGTTAAATATAATTTAACTTCTCTATCTTGATTTCTTTACGATATCATTTTACCAATATGTCAATGAACATGGCGAATCACCATTGATAAGTATTTTATCAACTTTAATCCTGCAATACTCTTGGAATAATTTTACTTATCCCTAGGCATTACCTAGTGGAGAATATCGGAGTCGAACCGATGACCTCTTGCGTGCAAGGCAAGCGCTCTAGCCAACTGAGCTAATCCCCCATTATAAACCCTAGAATACTATTCAGAATTTGAATGTCGAATCCTCTAATTTCTAGAATTTCCTTTCTAATAATTTACACCTTAGTAGTCCCGGGCAGACTCGAACTGCCGACCTCTACATTATCAGTGTAGCGCTCTAACCAGCTGAGCTACGAGACTATAATAGCTTATTATTAGTGTTTTTTAAAATTAACAGCAAAGAGTAAAATTTCCCTTTTGTAACTCACCATCTTTCTCTAGAAAGGAGGTGTTCCAGCCGCACCTTCCGGTACGGCTACCTTGTTACGACTTAGCCCTAGTTACCAGTTTTACCCTAGGTCGCTCCTCTCGGTAACGAACTTCAGGCACCCCCAGCTTCCATGGCTTGACGGGCGGTGTGTACAAGGCCCGGGAACGTATTCACCGGATCATGGCTGATATCCGATTACTAGCGATTCCAGCTTCACGGAGTCGAGTTGCAGACTCCGATCCGAACTGTGATATGGTTTATAGATTCGCTCCTGGTCGCCCAGTGGCTGCTCATTGTCCATACCATTGTAGCACGTGTGTAGCCCAGGACGTAAGGGCCGTGATGATTTGACGTCATCCCCACCTTCCTCACGGTTTGCACCGGCAGTCTCTCTAGAGTCCTCAGCTTAACCTGTTAGCAACTAAAAATAGGGGTTGCGCTCGTTATAGGACTTAACCTGACACCTCACGGCACGAGCTGACGACAACCATGCAGCACCTTGTGATCTGTCCGAAGAAAACTCTATCTCTAAAGCTGTCAGACCACATTTAAGCCCTGGTAAGGTTCCTCGCGTATCATCGAATTAAACCACATGCTCCACCGCTTGTGCGGGCCCCCGTCAATTCCTTTGAGTTTCAGTCTTGCGACCGTACTCCCCAGGTGGGATACTTATCACTTTCGCTTAGTCACTGAACCGAAGTCCAACAACTAGTATCCATCGTTTACGGCGTGGACTACCAGGGTATCTAATCCTGTTCGCTCCCCACGCTTTCGTCCATGAGCGTCAGTATATACGTAGTAGACTGCCTTCGCAATCGGTATTCTAAGTAATATCTATGCATTTCACCGCTACACTACTTATTCTATCTACTTCCGTATAACTCAAGTCAACCAGTATCAAAGGCAGTTCCATCGTTGAGCGATGGGCTTTCACCTCTGACTTAATTGACCGCCTGCGGACCCTTTAAACCCAATGATTCCGGATAACGCTTGGACCCTCCGTATTACCGCGGCTGCTGGCACGGAGTTAGCCGGTCCTTATTCTTACAGTACCGTCAAGATGCTACACGTAGCACGGTTTCTTCCTGTATAAAAGCAGTTTACAACCCATAGGGCAGTCATCCTGCACGCGGCATGGCTGGTTCAGAGTTGCCTCCATTGACCAATATTCCTCACTGCTGCCTCCCGTAGGAGTCTGGTCCGTGTCTCAGTACCAGTGTGGGGGATAATCCTCTCAGACCCCCTACCTATCGTTGCCATGGTAAGCCGTTACCTTACCATCTAGCTAATAGGACGCATAGTCATCTTGTACCCATAAATGTTTAATAGAGTTTCGATGCCGAAACTATACATTATGGAGTGTTAATCTTCATTTCTAAAGGCTATCCTCCTGTACAAGGCAGATTCTATACGCGTTACGCACCCGTTCGCCGGTCGTCATCTGTGCAAGCACAATGTTACCCCTCGACTTGCATGTGTTAAGCCTGCCGCTAGCGTTCATCCTGAGCCAGGATCAAACTCTTCATTGTATATTGTAAATAATATTAATGAATAAGTTTCAAAAGAATTTGTTCTAAATTATTAGAACGTGGTTATTCTACTCTTTGTTTACGCTGTCAATTTCAATATTTTCAATGAACTTGTCGAGTCGACACAAACAAGTATTTTTCAACTCGTTAATCTTCTCAGACTTTTTGTAGAAACGTTAGAATCGAACTAACTGACTTATCAACGTCATTTCCAAAATCTCTTGATCGTTACGCTCTCTTAAAGCGGTTGCAAATATACATCCTTTACTTTGTTTTAAACAAGCTTTTTTTAACTTATTTTTTACATTTTATTAATGTGATACTTACCAATATTTTAATGAGCTTTTGCTAATTTTTAAACTTTCGTTTTTCCGTTAGCGGTTGCAAATCTACACCCTTTTATTGAAACAGCAAGTACATTTTTTTGTTTATTTTTAAAGTGTTTTTTAATTACCTATTTTTCAATAACTTAAAGTCAATGTTTTTTATTTTAATTTGTTCTTTTTAATTATTTAAAGTTAAATCAGACTTTTTTAACTCTCTTTATTCCTCTTTTATTTTTTAAAATTCTTTGTTTTTAGTAATAAAAAATTAAATAAATAGCAGTTTTTAATGTTAAGTAATCTAATGCATAGCCCCGATTGAAACATCTGTTTGAGCTCTTTTTTCTTTTTTTATTTTAAAAAACAAAAAAAGCGAATGCGGAAAGCGGGAAATTGTTGCTGAAAAATCAATGTTTTAAAAGATAAATAAATCCTTTTTTATCAAATTTACCTAATACTTTACCTTCCTATCCTCATTATTTCTTACGGATATAACACTTCTTAGGTATCTAAAAAGCCCTCACAGCTTTTTAAAATCTGTGAGGGCTTAGTTTACTATCTAATTTAGCTATGCCTATCCTAACATTTTCAGTTTAGCGCAAAAAAAAACCTCAATCTATAAAGATTGAGGTTTAAAAGAAAGGCAACGACCTACTCTCCCACCAGTGGCAGTACCATCGGCGCAAATGGGCTTAACTTCTCTGTTCGGGATGGAAAGAGGTGAGCCCCATTGCGATAATCACCTTAAATCGTTTCAGTATATTGCAACTGTATAAGTTAACATATTAGCAAAATCATATCGTAAATTATCAAAAGAGTTACGCTTGCGCCCTTTCGAGCGCAAGACTTCTACATAAGCCTATGGGTTATTAGTACTACTTGGCTATGACATTACTGCCTTTACACCTATAGCCTATCAACGTGGTAATCTTCCACGACCCTTTAAAGAAATCTCATCTTGTGGTGGGTTTCGCGCTTATATGCTTTCAGCGCTTATCCCTTCCCAACGTAGCTACTCTGCAATGCTCCTGGCGGAACAACAGATACACCAGAGGTTAGTTCAACTCGGTCCTCTCGTACTAAAGTCAAATCCACTCAAATTTCTAACGCCCACAGCAGATAGAGACCGAACTGTCTCACGACGTTCTGAACCCAGCTCGCGTGCCACTTTAATGGGCGAACAGCCCAACCCTTGGGACCTTCTCCAGCCCCAGGATGTGACGAGCCGACATCGAGGTGCCAAACCCCCCCGTCGATGTGAGCTCTTGGGGGAGATCAGCCTGTTATCCCCCGGAGTACCTTTTATCCTTTGAGCGATGGCCCTTCCATGCGGAACCACCGGATCACTATGCTCT